>JBFMCJ010000043.1 GCA_040754675.1 Bacillota bacterium | reverse complement strand
GGCGCTCTCAGCGACCGGTGCCATGTCCGGGTAGGACTCGCAATGCCGGATCACGTTCCCGAGGATCGCCTTGGCTTCTCCTACCTTGCCCCTGTGTGCCAGCGCGATTGCCAGATGATAGCCCACCCACGGATCCTCAGGGGCTTGGCACAGGGCTCGCCGCAAGGCCGGCTCTGCCTCGTCAAACCTACCGTTCACCAGGAGGATGCTCCCCAAGTTGGCACTCGCCTGTGGATTGTCAGGGTCGAGCGCCAGTGCTCTCCGTAACCACCGGACGGCAGCCGCACGCTTCCTTTCGAGAGCAGCCACGTTGGCGAGCCCGACGTAACCAAAGGGGTTTCGAGGAAACTCCTGGGTCATCCGGCTGAATTCGGCTCGAGCCGCTGCCAGTCGGCCGGATAGCAGCAGTGCACGACCAAGCTGGTAGCGTGCCCCCGCTAGTCGTGGGGCCAGTCCAAGTGCCCGTTGAAATGACGCAATCGCCGGCAAGTAGTCGCCCCTCTTGAGGAGGATGTTGCCCAACTCGTAGTATCCGTATGGATAGGAGGGGTTCAACTCAATCGACCTCTCGGCCCTGGACGTAGCTGCCGTCAGATCCCCCGACTCGCGACAGCCGATAGCGGCCCGATAGTGGGCGTATGGCCAGAGCGGCTCTGCCTCGATCGCACGGTTGAACCACTCTGCCGCCTGTACGCCTCCGCCGAAACTTCGCATGACCAGAGCATTGCCGATCCATACTGCCAAAAGGCTTCTCAGGTGTGGGCAGAGCGGCCACAGTTTGCGGAAGACCGACAGCGCCCGATCGAATGCCCTCAGGCAGCACAGTGCATAGCCCACGGAGAAGGTGATGCCGGGATCGCCGGGTACCCGGCGCAGCGCCTCCCGAAAGGAGGCCAGCGCACTTTTCAACTGCGGGAGAGCCCTTCGGGCGTCATAGTAGCGATCGAAAGTGTCGAACTCTGACTCGGCAAAGAACATGTACGATGGGCCCAGTCCCAGTGCCTCCAGTTCAGGAGTGAGGGACAGCACGACCTCCATCTGGCGGGCGTCCTCCGCAAAGACGATCAACGTGGGTGGTACAGCAGGAGGCACGATGCTCTCCCTCTCGGGCCCCCCAGGTCGTTCAAAGCGAGGACCCTTTGGCTGAGCACCACGTTCCCGGGACTCCTTCCCTATTGGCCATCCACCCGATCCGTGATGCCTTCGTCCCGTGCCATCTTGATGACCTCCCGGGTGAAGTCGTTAGCGCCACACGTCCTGAAGTCGCCGTGGTAGAAGAGCGAGAATGCGGGGCACCGATATGTGCAGTAGTCAGCGATCTCGCAGCTGGAACACTTCTTGAATGTCTGCCAGGTTATCTTGCGGAACTGCTGGAGCGTCGCTGATTCGTTCCAGATCGTCTCACAACTACTCTCCCGAACGCTCCCGAGCATGAACTCGTCCGCTGCGGAGAGGTTGGCACAGGGGTAGGCGCGGCCGTCATAGCGGACCCAGAGGTCGCTCCGACCTCCTTCGCACGCGAGGAACAAGGCTCCGAGAATCTCCGGGAGATCCATCACGTTGAACGGCCTACCACTGGGGAAGAGGTCCTTATAGGCCCTTCTAAAATGCTCTATCTTGGCGCGCCTCACCTCCAGAAAGAGCTGCGCATCTGCGACATCGGGTGCCAGGTCATCCCAACGGTCTAGCGCCCGGCCAAGGGGCAGGAGGGGGTCTACCTTCAGCCGGATTCCCTTCTCCAGACAGAACTGCAGGACCTCTTTCGCGTGTCTGCTGTTCCTCTTGGTGAAGACGAGGGTAGCGCCCATAGGTCGTCGATCTGCCCTCAGCAACTCGATAGTCTGCAAGAGCCTACGGAAGGTGCCTGGACCGCGGATGTACTCGTACTGGTCACCGAGCCCGTCAATGCTTAGCTGGAACCCGACACTCCGGGGGATTCTCTCTAGCATCCTCGGCGTGATCAACAATCCGTTGGTCAGGACGAATACGTGGAGGCCTCGCTCATCCGCGTACTGAAGCAGGTCAACCATGTCCTTTCGGCTGAATGGCTCGCCGCCTGTGATAGTGACCATGAAAACCCTGAGCTGCAGCCATTCATCGAACAGCTTCATCACTTCGCCGGTCGTCAACTCTTCCCGAGATTCCCGGCCCGCCCGGTTTGCACAGTGGATACAGGAGAGGTTGCAGCGGTTGGTGATCTCCAGGGCCACACTGATTGGGGCCGCCAGGTGCGTACAGGACTGCGGGACCTTGAGTTCTTGGAGTTCGTACTCGCGCCATTCCGGCTTTGGGGCAACCGGTTTTTCGGCCTCAACAACATTGTGCATGGCCAGGTACTCCTGCATAGACAGGGGGATCTCACCGCTTTCGATTGCATCGACCACCTCTGGTTTCACGAAGAGCACCGTGTGCCACAGGTCATCGCATAGAACAAGGCCACCGAATGCCTCTCGCCGGACCATTGCGTGCCGCTTGAGCCTCACTCTCACTCCTCCCCTCATGGGAAATGGTCAGGTCACCGTAGCGGGTCGGAAAGCCTCTGCCGCGCACCAAGCCGGATCACTGCCTGGGTGAACGCGTCGGCCCCACAGACCAAGGGGTCGCCATGCGCGATTAAGGAGAGTGCCGGACAACGGAAGTTGCAGAACGACGCGATGTCACACCCCGAGCAACGCCGAAAATCCGACCACGTGATCTGACGGAAGCGCTTGGTGGCTTCGCTCGAATGCCAGATCTGCTTGACAGTGGTCTCCCGGATGTTGCCCAACGGAAACACGGAAGCACAGACGCAGTTCAGGCAAGGGTATACAGTGCCGTCGAAGTTGACTGCGAGATCCGATCGGGTGCCAGAACATGCCCAGAATGCGCTTTCGAAAATCTCGGTCATGTCGTCGATGGTAAACGAAGGCTGACCGGATGGGGAATCGCTCCGGGCCTTCTTCGTCGCATAGTATTCCCGCTTCATCTGTTTCAGCGCGACGAAGGCCTCCGCGTCATCTTTACTCAACAGTAGTTCTTCATGGGAGCGCGCCCGCCCCAGGGGCAGCACCGGTGTTGGGATTACCGGGATGCCCTCGGCGAGGAGAAACCGCTGCATCACCTTTCGAGTCTGATCCTTGTTGAGCCTGGTGAACATGCACGTGAGGGCAAACTGCCGGCCGGACTCCTGGAGCAGCCTGATCGTCCTGCTGATGATCCTGTAGTTGTCGCTCCCGCGGAAGTACTCGTACCCCTCGCCCAGACCATCCAGGCTGACCAAGAAGGAGACATTGCGAGGCATATGGCCTAGTATCGTCTCATCGAGAAGAAGTCCGTTTGTCAGTACGGTCACCCGCAGCCCCGCGGCATCAGCGCGCGCCAGAAACGGAAGCAGATCAGACCTAGTCAGTGGTTCCCCTCCTGAAAGCGAGATAGCGAAGACTCCCATCTCCAGAGCCTCATCTAGGAGCCCGTGTAATTCGGCTTCTGTCAACTCATGATGAGCTACCTCCCCGCCTCCCGTGGCACAGTGAGGGCAGAATAGATTGCACCGACGAGTCACCAGAAGGTGGAGAGCGAGCGGACTGGACAGGCATTCCATACCTGATGGAATCTCGATTTCGTCCAGAAGGAACTCGGGGTGATCCCCGATAAGCGCAGGAGGACAGATGGCCTCCTGTTGGACGATCCTGTGATGCAACAGGAACTGGTACAGTTCAGGCGAAGAGCTGCGAGTTTCGAGTGCACGGATCACCTCGGCAGTGACGAACAGGATGCGTCCGTCTGTATTCGATACGAGACCACCGAACCTCTCCATCCGGAATCGAACGTAAGGCTTGAGCCTGATCCTCATGCCTTCCCACTTCCGCTCAGGCCGGCGCGGCTTGGGCTTCGGGGCCGATGGGGCCAGACTTGCGCCTGGCCCCATACCGACCCACGCACCGGACGATCACGGTGTGAACACAGCAGCGGCACTGAATTTGCAGAAGATGATCGGATCGATGGACTTGAGCTTCAGCACTCGCTTCTCTTTCGCCGGTTCCTCCAGGACCGCGATAACCTTGGTGTCCTTTGCGTCTTCCACGCCCTTCTCCATGATTACACCCCCTCCCCCGTAGGATCAGAGGCATCCGGCACCCCCCTTGGGCGCCTCTACTGGACAGCGCGCCTGATCTGGCGGGGATGCCCGATCCGCCTGCCCTCACCGGGAACAATCCGGCAACTGGCACCAGTCCCACGACATGGGCCCGTTCCGGCACTGTCGCCCGCTGCTAGAACGCTGCCCGCGCCCCCGAGCGTACTCGCGGATCCTTCGGGGGCATGCCACCCCACCCTTCGTCCGGCAAGCGCGCGGGCTGGGGCACTCTGGCCGGCGGCCGCAAAACCCTTCTGCGGTTGGCTCAAGACAGGAGCCGTAGACTGACCGTGACCCACCGGTGGCCGTCAGGTCGTGGCGCAGGCCTCAGCGAAGCACGTAAACGTCGAGTCCTCTGTACCTAAGAGCAGTTATGAAAACAGGCTCGACAGGACTTCGGACAGGCGGGTCCGTCCACATCCCCCTCCCTAGGTAACGCCAACGCGTCGGTGAGCGTTGGGGAAACCACAGCATCTGCACGGCTTACCTCGCGGATACCTGCAGCAGGAGATTGCTGGGATCAGGTGTGCGTCTGCGGCAACGTGCCTTGATACACGTGAGAGAAGTTCTCAACAGCGTATTCGCACCAATGGCGAACAATCCAGCACCTAACGTGTAGTATACGCGTGATCGCGCTTGTGTCAAGATACCGCCTTGCCTCAAAAGAAAGGTACTCGAAATGGGGTTGTTGCCTCCGACGCGAGCTCTGAAAAACGAGGCATCGCCTGAGGTACCCCGCCCGGCTGATTTGGGAATGCATGGAAGAAAGCCTGCCAAAACGCTCCCACCGAGGGGGCGGCGGAAAGCGGCCCCGGGTCGATTCCCGGCCTCACCCCAGCACGGAGACCCGCGGGCAAAAGCGCGCCCGCAGGCCCATGAGATCGAGCAGCATGGGCTCCTGGACAGCCGGTGCCATGCCGGCTTCGTTGCATAGAAAGGCCTGAAGCTTGGCCAGCGTTTCCGGGCGGTGAGCCGGCCGCGGCGGGTCCCGCTCCACCCACCGCCGGGCCCGCTGGGCGTCCAGGGCCGCCAATGGTTCCCCCGTCAGCCGGGTGGATCCCCATGGCCGCTCCCGCCGTGGGCCGTAAATGGGGCTGGGCCTGGGCCCCGAAACCCGGTGCCCGGTTCCTGGCCAGAGACGCCGCAAGAAGGCCTCCACCTGCCAGCGCGGTGCATCGGGGAAAAGCACCCGGTAGCGCGCTTCGCAGCGGGCGACAATATCCCGTCGGATGACGTCCCAGCGCTCTCCGGCCAGGGTGCGATCGAGGTCCTCCTCTGTGCGAAGCGGCAGCACCAAGGGACCCTGACCGGTGCGGATCAGCAACTCCCCCGGCCGCACCCGCTGCACGCCGCGCCGGCGCTCTTCGGCGTCCAGCTCCCGGTTGACCTGCTGCACGATGGCCCGCGCCAGCCGGCTGTCCCGGGAGAGGTCGTAGCGCTCCACCAGCAGCCGGACCTGGGCGTTTTCCAGGGTGCGCTCCCGTAAGGGCCCCAGCACCTCCTCCCGCCACATCATCGCCTGCCCTCCCCGATACGGGAAGGCAAAGCCCCCTTTTTCGCCCGGAGCACCGGCTCCCGGGCGAAGACCTGGCGAAGCTGCGCCAGCCGGAACAAGTAAGCCGGCTGGTCGTAGCGACGGTAAAGCTCCAGATACGCCTCCACCAGCCGCATCGAGCGCCCGGTGACCCGGCGGATCATGACGGCGCTCAGCCCCCGGTCGGCCAGCATCATCACCCGGGCAAACTCCTTCAAATACGCCTCGACGCTTTCGTAGCTGTGGCCGGTGCGGTCGACGATCTCGCTTTCGGTGTGCATCTGCAAATAGAGCTCAACGATGCGGGTCCGGTGGGTGACGCCCCGACCGATGTCTTTCACCCGGCCCCGGGTCGGCACCACCACCTCTGGATGGGCCTGAAGCTGGCGGCGGATGGCGTCGACGTAGATCCCCATCAGCACCGCCAGGTCCGGCAGGCTCAAGAGCGCCCCTTGGGCCCGGGCCTCGGTGGCGTAGCGTACGAGGCGGGCAAACTTGAGTTCGGCCACCCGGGTGGGATGCGCGCTGCGCGGCCCGAGCGCCAGATCCGACGCCGTCAGCCAGTTCAGGCGTACCGGTACGTGACGGGCCTCTTCCAGCCGCGCCCGGGCCCCCTCGTCGGCGCTGATGGCCAGCATGCAAAGCTCCCCGTCCCGAGGCGGTCGGCGGAAGGAAGCCGCCGGCCCCTCAAGGCGCGCCCGGTAAAGCCGGGCCGCCACCGGCGAAAATCCGTAACCCCGCGTAAGCTCCTCTTCGATGGCCGGCCCCGCGGCTGCCTCGTGCGGCAGGGTCTGACCATAGGCATCGAGCAACTCGCCCAGCCGCGGCCGGCGTCGGTGGCGTCGGGCCAGTTGCCCGAACTGGCTCACCTCCTGCAGGCTGAGCCCCTGCCAGGCGGCGACGGTGTCCATGTCGTGTCCTGCCTCCATGGCTTTGACCGTGGCCGCAAAGCGCCGCAGGGTCGCCTCCCACGTGGCCAGGGGGATTCCCCAGCGCCGGCGCAGGCTCTCCGCTTGTCCGTCGGCCAGATAGCGGCCGACCAGGTAGGGCTCCCACATCCACCCGCCGGCACCCGGATCCTTCGTACCTACATGGGGCAGCCAGATGCCCTCCCGCCGCAACGGCGCCAGACGTGCCTGCAAGGCCGTAGGGGTCAAATTGGCCCACGCGGCCAGCTCCGCCAGGCTGGCCCAACCTCCCTGGCGGTAGGTCTCGTGCAGCCACCGCACCAGCCGACCCCGCTGCATGGCCGCCAGGCCAAAGGCCTCCCAGGCCTCCGCGTCGGTGCCCACGTCCACGGCGCTGACCATGCACGGCCTGCGGTAGCGGCGGCTATACCGGCGGGACGGGGTGGCCGGCACCGAAAGCTGCACCTGTCCGGGCAGCGCCGAAGCGCCCAACGCTCTCAGCCACTGGACGCTGCGAGCTGCCAGGACTTGCGCCTCCAGCTGACTGCGCCCAAAGCCCTCCCGCGACTCGCGAGCCAAAAGCCCCTGGACGCTCTTGGCCTGAACCGAGTGCATTTCGAAGCGAATTCGTTCGCGATAACGCCTGGGGCGCCTCAAGGCCTCACCCCCGCTCTAATGGGTTAGCTCTGTCAAACCCAACCTATCACATCACCGCTATCTGGCGTTGTACAGCTCGTAGCGAGCATTCAACCTCACAAACGGCGACACGACGGGATCTATAAGGGCTTAGGTGGGCAAAGCCGTTGTATCTACGCCGTGTGGACTTTGACCTTCGCATTCTACAGGACGAGATATCTTCGAGGCCATTCGGCTGCTCGTACCCGAGCAGAGGAGGCCGCTGCTGGATGCCTTCCGGCTACGCACGGGCACCGATGGAGGGTGGCAATGATGATCACGACGCTGTTCCCCCGGGAGCAGGTGGTCGGGATCTTTCGAGGATTCAGCGAGGGCGGCCCGGAGTTTCATGCCGACCTCGTGGTGCCGTACCGGAGTGAACTTCAGCGCATCCCCATGAACGGACAATTCCTGGTGGTCCAGCTTAAAACGGACAGCGAGGGGGTGCTCGGGCGGACCACCGCCGTCTCGTCAGAGGGCCGGCTGGTCTCCGGGGCGGGTGAGGAATACGGGCTGCGCGCCATCGCCGAAGACCGGGAGATCCCCGAAGACCTACGCCAGCAGTACCTTCGCTACAGGGTCAACATCCGGGTGCTCGGGGTGTTGCGGCTGGTGAACGGTGAAGTGGTGTTCGCCCCGTCGCATCGAAGGCTTCCCCATGTTGGCAACCGGGTCCCTTTCCTGCCTGACGAACTGCTTCGTCATGTAGTCGGGCATTACGGGGAGGGGGTGGAGATTGGTTTCTTCTCACTTGGTGGGTTCATCTACGCCGGGGATGACCGGCGCCTCGTGCCGAAGCTGTGAATGCGCATAGTGGTATGGCCGGTGTTGCCGAGATTTAACGTGCAGTATCTGGTGTCGAGACGCACCTTCGTGTTCGCCCGCGCCGGGTTCGGCAAGTCTTTATGAAGCGCGATATGTTGCGGCATATCTCCTCGCGGCCAGACTCGGCTGCCGGGAAGTGGCGTCGGCTCGGGCATTTCGGACGTCTCCGCGGCAACGCGGTCGGGTTGCCATTCGGCAGCAAACCGCACAGCATCCGCGCAGCTGGTTTCGGCGTGTCCGACACACATGGCTCGGTAACGACACAGGTGGACAATCTGGTGAACGTCCCGTGCATCCCCCTACCGGCGCGGCAGGATGTCCCCTCCCCGAGGTCGAGGACCGGCGTCAACGGCGGCCTTCACGGGCAGACAGGTTGCGTGAGGAACCTCCAGCCGGCGGCCCACACCAGAAACGCGGCTTCGCGACCCGGCATGCAGTACTGCGTTCGGGAAACGAACTCCCGGGATGCATCGAGTTCGGCAACCACCTCGGCAACCGCGACGACGAGTGACGCACCACCCTCCGGGCCGACTGTCTGCCCCAGCGCGAAAGGACACGGAGTGGACTGTCAGTGCCTCCGAGAGCTTGTCGTGAATCCTGCTCAGGGGTGTAAGGTCGGGCGCCTCCAGCACCGCCACCGGGATGTTGGCCTGGAAATGGCAGGGATCGACTTCGGGCGACTCAGGGAGTCTGAACATCATTCCAATCCCAAGGGACCAGACGCACCTCGGCTCTGCCGCTCCGTCGACACGAGCAACGGAGAGGAGCGTGCTGCTGGCCCGTAGGACGTAGCCTTCCGCGAAAACAAAGTCCACGAGAGCTCTGAAATAGTCCTCGTTCAACTTGACATCCTGGGCAGGAATTTCGCGGGGCTGAATCGAATCCATGGCCGACGCGACGGGACTGGAGGCCCTTTCGATGCTGCAGCTCCAAAGCCGCGGTGGCCAGCGCAGCTTCTTCGACGAGGAGATCTTCGCCCGAATGATCCCGCCAGACCATCCGCTGGTGGCCATCGACCGGGCCGTGGACTTCTCGTTCATCAACGAGGAGGTCAAGGGCCTTTACTCGCCCGACCAGGGACGCCCCAGCTATCCGCCCGAGACGTTGTTTCGGGCGTTGTATTTGGGAATCTGGGCGAACCTCTCGGATGTGCAGCTGGCCCAGCAGCTGCGCTTCAACGTGCTGTTCCGGTTTTGCCGAATCGGCTGGGATGACCCGGTGCCCGACGACACGACGCTGGTGGTCTTTCGCCGGAGGTTGAAGGCGTCGGGCGTCTACGAGCCGCTGCTGGACCGGGTGGTTGAGCAGGCGAAGGCCAAGGGGTTGGCCCGGGGCCGATGGATGATCGTGGATGGGACGAAGGTGGCGGCCGATGTGGCCATCCGCAACTAGTTGGAGCTGGTGCGGGAAGGCCGAAAGCGCCTGGTCCGGGCCCTTCGGCGCGTGCGACCTGACAAGGCCGACGATCTCGCCGCATGGGCCGAGCCGCTGGCGGACACCGACTTTCCGGACCGCGACGCGCTGCTGGCGGCTGAGATGGCGCGGGGTGAAGCGCTGCTGCAGCAACTGGACGACGTGGCGGATGCGGAGGTGGACCGGCTCAAGGCGCAGTACCGGGCCGTGTTGAATGGCGAGGGCGTGGCCAGCCTCACCGACCCCGAGGCCCGGTGGGGATTTCAAAAGAAGGGCGAAGCCTTTCTCGGGTACAAAGTCGTGGCCAGCTGCGACGAGCACGGGCTGGTGACGGCGGTCACGGTGGTGCCGGGCAACGAAAGCGAGGTGGCGCAGGTGAAGACGCTTCGGGCCAAATGGCAACGCCTGCGCCTTCGACCTCGGGCTGTCGCCGCCGACAAGGCCTACGATGCCTCGACGCTGCGCCAGGAGCTCCATGACCACGGTGTGCGCATCTACACGCCCCGCAAGGACCGCCGCAGCACGCTGCCAGCCGGGTTCGCCTACGATCCGCAAACCAACCAAGTGACCTGCCCTGCCGGTGCCGCCGGCCAAGCCGGCCCTCATCCCCGAGGCGGCTTCCTGTACGTTTTCTCCCAGCGGACCTGCCAGCGCTGCCCCTTGAAGGTGCGGTGTTTGAAGGGTGGCCAGAACCGCCGGGTGGTCTACTTCCATCCGGGGAAGAATCAAGACCGTCCCAAAGGGATTCGGGTGGCCATGCGGGTGCGCAAGACCATCGAGCGTATCTTTGGGGAGGTGAAGAAGTGGCACCGTCTGGATCGGGCCCGTTATCAGCGCCTTCGGGGGGTGGCCTTTCAAGCGGTGATGACCTTCTTCGTCCTCAACACCAAGAAGCTCAGCCGGTGGAGGCCCGGGCAGCCGGTCCCGCAGCCCGCATGAGCGGGGAGGGGAAAAGCCTGAGGCGACGGCCTCCGAGCCTGTTTCAAACACCGCGCGTAGTGGCACGTCTGCATTCCATGTGCTACCAATCCTAAGGCCCCAGTTCTCGCAGGCCTCAGCCACCTTTTCATCAGGGACCTCGTCCACCGGACCTTCCATTCTCTGACGGGCTCTAGTTCCCCGATCGATTTGGCGAACAAGAGTTCCATCCAGTCTTCCCCGCCCGCCTCAGCAGCACTGCTCTTCTCCGGTGTGGCCGTAAGCGACAAGAGTATGGACCACAAGACAATGGCCACCCAGCGGCCCTGCCTCGTCGCCCTCCACCTATTGGGATACTTGTACTCGTCAGCCGGCGCACACTGTCGGCCCCCGTTCTAGACAGCCGGGGCAGCGCACTCTCTGTCGCGAGGGGCGTTGACGTGATCCGCAACGGTCTGGCGAGACGAGGGCCTACTGTGACAACCGATGGCCTCAGACACCGTGCGAGGGCGGTCACGAACAGCTGCCCCGGGGTCGATGGGTCATGACGGTGCTCGAAGGTCTACCGCCAGTGGCATCGTATCCCAAAGTGGCGAAGCTGCTGATATAAACGTGGCCGTCAACCCCCGTTGTGATCCGCCGGGGTGCAGCCGGGCCGGGGATGTCGTCGACGGTTGGCACTCTGATATCCGCGGGTTGGCTACTGCATTTTTCTTACGCCATCCGTCGGGGAACTGCCTCGAACTAGACGCGTACGTGCAGCTCCAGCGCCGTGTGCATAGCAGCGTCGAGGGTTCCCCCCACCGGCCCCCGGTCGATTCCGGCTCACCCGGACGGCCGGATCTCCATCGGGCTTCGCACTGTCGCTTCCAGCCCTCCCTCAGGCCGCCACGGGGGCCTGCTGCGCCTCAACGTGGCAGGCCACGGCCCAGGCAAACCCCAACAGCTCCCGGGCCACCGCCGTCGCCGCCACCGTCGAGGGCTTGCCCCGAGCGAGCAATCGCCAGTACTTGCGATGCAGCCGCTGCTGCGCCTTGAGGGCGATGCGCAGGACTTCCGGACCGGCACCCCGTTGCCGGGTCCGCAGGGGATTCCGGATGGCGGGGCGATGGCGATACGCCCAGGCCGCTTCCCCCAGCACAAACCGCACATGCGCGTTGCCGGTCTTGGTGATCCCGCCCCGGCGGGTCTGGGCCCCGCTCGAATGCTCTCGGGGCACCAGGCCGGCGTAGGCCATCAGCTGGGCCGGGCTTCGAAAGCGGGAGAACTCCCCGACCTCGGCAACCAGCGTCACCGCCGTGACCTCCCGGACCCCTTTCAGGGCCTGCAACGCCTGGATGACCGGTGCATGCCGGCTCTCCATGGCGATGGCATGGATCTCCGCCTCAAGCCGCTCCACCCGGGCCTGCTGCGCGGGCACCGCCTCCAGGTACTCCTGATAGGCCACCTGGGTGGCGCGGTGGGGAAAGCTCAGCGTATCGAGCCAGCGCAGAAACATCCGGGACCACCGGGTCGTCCCCTTGGGTGCGGTCACGCCGTGACGCAGCAGGAAACTGGTGAGCTCCTGGCGAGCGCGCCGCAGGTCCCGCTTGGCGCCTTCCCGGGCTCGCACCAGATCCCGCAGCGCCTCGTCCTCCTCGCCGGGCACCCAGACCGGCGTCATTAAACCCATTCGGGAGCTGCGGGAGCTGGTGAATTTGCGCCGCGAGCTGGTCGAGCAGCGGGCCCGGTGGAAGAATCAAATTCGCAGCCTGCTGCAACGCCACGGCTATCGGACGCCGCGCAACCTCTGGCAAGCGCGCCGGCACCTCCAAGCCCTGTGGGAGTTGGATCTGCCCCCGGCCGAGCGGGTGGCGCTGGCGGTGGCGTTGGAACAGGTGCGCTCGACCAACACCCACCTGCAGGCGGTGGAGCGCGAGATCGGCCGGCGGGTGAAGGACTGCCCGCCCGTCCGGTTGTTGCTTTCCCTTGCAGGCTTTAGCGTCATCGCGGCGGCCACGTACTACGCCTACATCGGCGACCCGTTCCGTTTTCCCAGCGACAAGCACGTGGCCAGTTACACGGGCCTGGTACCACGCGTTTACCAGTCCGGCACCACCGACCGGCGGGGCCCCATCACGAAGGAAGGCCCGCCGGTGCTGCGATGGACTCTGGTCGAGGCCGCCAGCAGCGTGGCCCATCACGGCCCTCCGGCCCTGCGCGCGTTTTACGAGCGACTGCGGGCGAAGAAAGGGGCCGTAGTGGCGCTGGCGGCCAAGCTGGCTCGGATCGCCTGGGCGATGTGGCGCTCGGGGCGGTTGTTTGCAGGCACCCGTCCCGAACTTTACACGGCCAAGCTTTCCTTGCTTGACCGCCACGCGGCGGCCTATCCCACGACCCAGGTTCTGACGTGGCTGGCCGAACGGCTCGACCAGATACTCGACCGAAACCCGTAAGCGGTCAAGCAGGGTCGTAAACAGGAGCCGGTGGACCTGCAAGCCGTTGCTTGAGGGCAGGCCCTTGACGGGGATCATGGGTGTAGCTCTGCGTCCCCCGGGGGACGTAACCTACGTTCGTCGTGAACGGGGGCCGGCCTCGTTCATCCTAACTAGGCCGTCCGCTGCAGCGTCAAGTCGCCTCTAGCCCTGCGGGTTTCTCAGCGTTCTCGTCCGTAGCGAAGCGCAATGCCCGAGATGGGGGAGTACCTGGTCGGCGCGTACCTCAAGTTGACCGGGGGGTGCGACATCGTCGACTACGGTGTGAGAGTGCCAGCGGGATGGATGGGCTTCGTGAGCTCGACCTGGTGGGCCTTCGCCTCGCCGACCGCCAGGCGTTCTTGCGCGAGGTGGCCACCCATCTTGAGGGCCTTCTCTACGGGGGCAGCGCCCAAGAGACCCTCAAGCGGATCCGGCAGAAGCACAAGCATCAGCGCGAGTACGCCCGGGCGGACCTTGTGAGCTTCGAGCCGCGGTTCATGCGCTGGGCGCCGGTGGTCCCGAGGGGGCCGCTGACGGAGGGACTTGCGGCCATCGAAGGGCTGCAGATCGTGATCAATGGGAAGTACAAGCGGCGTGTGGAGGTGCTCGTCGAGAAGGCGAAGAAGGAGCGTCAGCTCACGGGCAACCCTGTCTTCCAGCCTCGTCATCCTGGTGATTTCCCTGCCCAACGCCCTCGTTCGTCCCTTCGCCGGGGTCGCGGCGGACCGTGGATCCCGGCGTCGGATCATGGTCCTCGCAGACCTCGCCCGCGTGGCCGTAGTCCTCTGGATGATACCGGCTGCCCTGTTGGGCCGGGTCTCGTGGCTGCTGGCCCTGCTCTTCGTGGAGGGGGTGGGCACCAGTCTTGATTCGACTCCGCCGATGGTAATTGCCCGAATGCGCAACCCTTCTACCAGGGACACCAAGTACTCAGGATTTGCATCGCCATTGGCGGGGCAGAGAAGGGAAGTAACTTGCACGGATGGTACTAACTTGCCAGCGGTCGGCAAGGTGCGCGGTGGCCCTCCAGATTGTGGAAGGGGCATGTTTATAGCCAGCGTCATAGCCTGGACCACGCGGAGAAGATGAGGTCGTCATGCCCGGGCTTTCGGAGCTTGAGCTGCGCCACGCATACCACAAGGGAGCAGATGACATCGCGCGCGACTTCTACCTCCCGTGTATGGAGCGTGCTGTGGCATATGACAGAGCAGTAGGCTTCTTCAGCAGCACCGTGTACATTATAGCTTGGCCCGCTTTGAAGGCGTTTGTTGGCCGCGGCGGGCGGATGAGGGTCGTGACTTCACCGTCGCTCAGCCCGGAGGATGCCTCGGCCATACAATATGGCTACCATGCTCGATCTGAAGAGGACGTTGCCCGCGTCTTACAACAGATTCACCAACTGCTAGATCTTCCCCGACTTAACAAGCCTACACGTGTCCTAGCGACCCTGGTCGCCATGGGAGTCTTGGACGTTCGGATTGCCTTTCTAGGCGAATCGGCCGAAGCGCGTCTTGGCCGGTTCTTTCACGACAAGGTCGGGATCTTCAAGGATACTTTCGGAAACTCAGTCGTCTTTAGGGGTTCGATGAATGAGTCTTGGCTAGGGTTGGCTAACGATGGCAACCTAGAGTCGGTCGATGTGTACGTGAGTTGGGCTGGTGAGCGGGAAAGATCGCGGGTCGCGGCGGAAATCTCTTACTTTGAGAGCTTGTGGTCAGACAAGTACCCGACCGTCAAAGTGGTCCCATTCCCCGACGCAGTGAGATCCTTCTTGGTTACTGTAGCCGAAACGGAACGATGGCCGGAACTAGTGGACGAAATCGTGGAGGAGGCCGAAACGTATCGGAAGGCTCGGCTTCGTTTCGACGTGAGCGTAGGGGGTCAGATGTTACGACCTCATCAGCTTGAGGCACTACAGGCGTGGACCGAGCGTGGGAGACGGGGTATACTAGAGCACGCGACAGGCAGCGGCAAGACCATCACGGCGATTGCGGCCATGCGTGACGCTCTTGACAGGGGAGAGATTCCCCTAGTTGTGGTGCCTAGCCAGATCCTCCTAGAACAGTGGGGCCGCGAAATTCGGCGTGTGCTCGGCCCTTCTGCCTCGACCGTCCTTCGGTGTGGGGCAGGAGATAGCCGGTGGAGGAGCGAGGGGCTTCTGCGGCTGTGGACCCGGCCTACGCCGAGCACACGACCGAGGGTGGTACTGGCTACTGCCCAGACAGCATCCAAGAGTGAATTCCTCTCCCAGATCCACTCAGGGGATCACCTGTTTCTCATCGCAGACGAAGTACACACGCTCGGCAGCCCCCAGTACCGGCGTATCCTCTCCCTAGAAACGGGACCACGCCTGGGACTGAGCGCAACTCCCCAACGGTTTGGGGACCCAGACGGGACCAAAGTCCTGATGGACTATTTCGGCGGCATGGTGCCTCCCCCATATACGCTGAGAGATGGTATCCGGGACGGTATCCTGACTCCTTACTGGTACTGGCCGCATCCTGTCTATCTTTCCGAGGATGAGCAAATACGCTGGGAAGAGCTCTCGGAACAAGTCCGCCACTTATACGCGAAGATACAGGCCGAGAGCGTTGTCGAACGTGCAGGACCACTCGAGG
>JBFMCJ010000042.1 GCA_040754675.1 Bacillota bacterium | reverse complement strand
CTGAGCTGGAAACGACCGTGCTGCTCTGCACGAGCCCGGTCACCGCCCACCCCACCCAAAACGCCCGGCCCACCGGGTTGCCGCCCTCCCGGCCGAGCGACGCCAGGCGCTCAGCGACCAGCGGCCCCGTCGAGGTCCCGATGAGTTGCAGGCCGGAGAGGAAGGCACCCAGGCTGAACACGGCCAGCGCCGCCGGACGCCTTCCAGCGACGACGAACGCTACAAGCCCCCCCGCCATGAGGATGAGACCTGCGGCCGGGAGCCGGAGGGCCACGAGCTGCGCGGTCGCGGTGGTTCCCACGTTGGCGCCGACGATGACGAACAGCGCCTCGTCAAGGGCCAGGGCCCCCGCCTGCGACAAAGCGAGCACCATGACCTCGACCGCGCTGGAGCTGTGCAGGAACGCGGCGGACGTAGCGCCCGCGACCACGAGCCGCAGGGGCTGGCCCCGAACGGCGGCAATCCACCGCTCCATCCACCGTCCGGCCGCGCCCCGCACGGAAAGGTACCCGAGGCGGACGCCGGCAATTGCGAGCACCAGGCCGCACGCCAGCCCGACGAACTGCCCCACAAACCCTACCGTACGGAACAGCGTGGTCTCCCTATGCTGAACAGCTTTCTGCCCCACGCCGGCGCGCTCTACGGAGCTTCGCCTTTGCCGGCCGCGCCCGGCGTAGTAGAATGGCGGCCGGGGTTCATCTTGACCAAGGGCGCGAGTACAGGCATCCGGCCTCCAACGCTGCTCTTCTTCAGCAACGGCCACGGCGAGGACGCGGTGGGCGCCGCCATCGCGGCGGAGGTGCGCTCCCTGGCGCCGGGCGTTCGGTTGCTGGGAGCCCCCATCGTCGGGAGCGGGCTTCCGTACCGCCGCGGCCAGGTCACCGTGGTAACACCCACGAAACCGGTGCCGAGCGGCGGCTTCATCGGCATCCGGAGGTTGCCGGCGGTGTGGCAGGACCTGCGAGCCGGCCTCATCCGGCTGCACCTTCGTCAGGCACTCGCTCTGCGGCACCTCGCCCCGACCGTCGACCTGGTGGTGGGCATCGGGGACCGGGTCGTGCTGTACGTCACCCGGCTGTTGATCCACCGGCCACTGGTCATGGTGGCCATTGCCGACTCGGTTCACCTGACCGGGAACCTCGAGGGGGTATGGACGTCGGCCGACCGCCGGCTCATGCGGCGCTATGCCAGGCGGGTGTTCACGCGGGACGGATGGAGCGCCGAACTTCTCCGCCGGGACGGGGTGCCGGCCGAGTTCACAGGAAACCCGATGATGGACGCCTTCGAGGGCACGGGTATTGAACTCGGGGTGAGAAGCGCTGGAGAGCCCCTGATCGGGCTCCTGCCGGGCAGCCGCGAGGAGGCCTACCGCAACTTCCGCCTCATCCTCTCCGGCGTGGCCGCGTTGCAGTCGATGGGACTCGTTCGCGCGGCGTTTGCCGCGGCCTGGCCGGACAGCCTCTCCCTGGAGCGGCTTGAGTCGCATCTTCCCGGGAGCGGCTGGACGCTTCGTCGCCCTCCTGCCCGGGGCAACGGCGGGTCGGGCCCGCATCCCGGCGGCCACGTGGCAACGCTCCACCACACGAGCGGTTCTTCCGTCGCCATCGTCACCGGGCGGTTCGGCGACATCATCAGCCAGGCCGACGTCATTGTTGGCCTTTCGGGAACCGGCAACGAGCAGGCGGCCGGGCTCGGGAAGCCGGTCGTGATCTGCCCCGGAACAGGGCCACAGGTCACGGCGGAACTGGTGCGCCGCCAGACCCTCCTGCTTGGCGAGGCCGTACGGCCGGTGGAGCCCCGCGGCGAGGCGATCGCCGCCGCCGTGCTCGAAATCCTTCGCGACCCCGAACTGCGGGCCCGCATGGGAGATGAAGGCCGGCGCCGAATGGGGCCCCGAGGCGCAGCCCGCCGCATAGCAGAGGCCGTCATCGAGGAACTGGAACGGATCCGCCCGGGATGCACCCGCATTCTGCCTGACCGGCCCGGGAAGGAAGCGCCTGCCTCAGCCTCGTAGTCCCCCGCGACCTCAAAACGCGGCGCCAACGCACAGAAGGGGAATCACGCACTGTCTGCGACCACGCATGCTTCTACAAGAGCCGTCCTGAAGGATGGGTTCTACGCCGTCGCCTTCTTGCTTTACGGGGCCGGGGCTGGTTTGGTCAGCTCGGTCCTGCTCCTGGTGGGGGCGCTTCTCTCAGGAGGCAGGCAGCCTCGCGGTCAGCGCGAACCCCGCCCGTTTCGCTGGGGACCGGCGCTATCCCGCTACGGGTATGCGCTGCCCTTCGCTGGCGTCGCCGCAGTTTCCGCGGCTTACTCGCCTTCGCCGTCGCTGGCGTGGGGCTCCGTGGCGGTTCTGGCGCTGATGGTCATCATCTTCTGGCTCTTCGTGAAGGATCCGGTGGAGCCCGGCACCATGCCGCGGTTCACGCGTCACTGGGTGTTCGGCGCGGTCGTGCTTGCCGGTGCTGCCATCAGCGGCTTTCTCCAGAACCGCACGTACGCGACCACGGTGTTCCTGGGCAAGAACGGCCTCGGCACCCTGCTTGCCATGTCGCTTCCGCTCGCGCACCTCGAGGTGCTGGCCGCCTCCGAACCCATCCTCGCCTGGGCCGGCGTTTTGCTCATCGCCACGGCGCTCCTGCTGACCATGTCCCAGGGCGGTTGGGTGGCAGCCGTCGTCGCCGAACTTGCGCTGCTGCTCCTTGGGTCCTCCCGGATGCGCCGGCAAGTGGCCATCCTCATCCTGGTGGCTGGCATCCTTGCGAGCAGCTTCGCACTGTGGGCGGCGGACAGCCGGGTGCCCGCCTACGGGATGCTCCTCAGCCGGCTCGATCCTGGGTCTTCGTCCAAGACGGAGCGGCTCCTGATCTGGGAAGGATCGTGGCGGATGTTCCGAGATCACCCGTGGTGGGGGGTGGGTCTCGGAGCGTTCAGCGCGGTCTATCCGGACTACCGGCCGCCGCAGTCCCGTGAAGGCAATGTATCGTTCGCTCACAATATCATCCTCAACTTGCTGGCCGAGACGGGGATCTTCGGGCTGTTGGGCTTCACGGTCATCGTGGCCGTGTGGTTGGGGTACGGCCTTCGGGCTGTGCGACGTGCCAAAGGTGAAGGGCGGGAACTACCGGCTGCACTGGTGGCGAGCCTGGCAGCCATGCTGACGCACCAGCTTTTCGACGGGACCCTGTGGTCTCTTCATATCGGCGTGGGCTTCTGGCTTCTGGGCGGGATGCTGTGGATGCTGGGCCGGGCGGCCGGAGGGCGAGAAGAGGCCGTCCAGCATGGGTGAGAGCCCGCTGCAGGCCAGCGTCATCATTGCCACCTACAATCGCGGGCGGGTGCTTCCCCACGTGCTCGGGGTCCTGGATCGCCAGACCGTTCCGCCTGACCGATACGAAATCGTGATCGCCGACGATGGATCCACGGACGACACCCCCCAGGTGGTCGCCAGGGAAGCAGCGCGGATACGGCCGCACGTTACCTACCTGCGGTTGGAGCACTGTGGGGCGGCTGCCGCGAGGAACGCGGCCATCCGCGCAAGCCGCGGGCAGTACCTCGTCTTCATCGACAGTGACATCATCTGCTCGCCGCAGTTTCTCGAGGAGCACCTGCGTGCCCACGAGCGGTGGAAGAACGCCGTAGTGACCGGTCCGGCGGTGCTCATCCGCTCGCTTGACGAGATCCCCAGGCGCCCGCGAATCTGGGACTGGTCGGCCGCGCCCTTTGCGGGCGGCAACGCGTCCGTGCGCCGCCAGGACGCCTTCAGGGTGGGGCTGTTCGACGAGTCGTTCGACGAACTGGGCTGGGAGGACATCGAATTCGGGATCCGCCTGAAACAAGGCGGCCTCGTGACGTGCTTCGTTCCGACCGCGGTCGGCTACCACTACAAGCCGGACCCCATCGACCCGGCCGGCGTGGCCGCCTACGCATCGTCACAGGGGCGGATGGCGGTACGCCTCGTGCGCAAGCACCCCATCCTGGAGGCGCGGATGGCCACAGGCCTCAACCCGCTGGCGATGGCCATCGACCGGCTGGCGTCGGTCTTCGACTGGGACCTGCGGCTGGCACGGTGGATCCTGAGAAAGACGGAAGGCCAGGGACACTTCTGGCTCCGGTCGGTCGCCGCCAAGCAGCTCTACAACCGGCTTTACTACAAGGCTGCCCGGGCCGCGCTGCGACAACCGGACAGACCGGCGCGAGCGGCCGAGTCGGAGGTGCGGCCGGAGTCGACGTGATGGCGGGCCAAGAGGAGCTGCGCTACGACGGCCCCGTCGTGTGGGTGGTGCCGTACCTCCAGACCGGAGGTACGGAGCACCACCTCCTCTATCTCCTGCAGGCGGTGCACTGGGCCGTCCAACCGGTGGTCCTTGGCCCGCCGGGGCCCCTGGGGGCAACTCTCGAAGCGGCGGGCGCTCGGGTGCACTACTTTCAGGACCCGAGGGGGAACTGGTGGAGAGGCCTTCGCTCGTACCTCCAATCCCTGAGCAACGCTCTGCTCCCCGAACGCTCGGGGCTTCAGGAGGGCAGGCAAGGGCCGCGCGCCGTCGTGCACGTCCACGGCGCGGCCGAACTCGCATGGCTGGCGGCCGGCCGGGTCCGCAGGGCGGGCGCCGCCCTCCTATTCACGGCGCACGGGTACTTTGGAAGCGGCGCCCCTTGGACATACCGGATAGGCTCCCATCTGCTCCGTTCGATGCGTATCCCGCTCATCGCGGTATCCGCCGACGAGGCAGCCCGGTGGGCGAAAACCGGCTTCCCCCGGGAGCAGATTACCGTGGTGCACAACGGTGTACCGGACACAACCCCAGCACCGACTGGAGAAACCTCCCTCTCACAGTTGGCGGCAAGGAACGGCTCGGGTTCCGGGTTTTCGGTATTAGGGGTTCGGGTGCCGGATGGAAGCGTCGTGGTCGGAGTCGCCGCCCGTCTCGAACCGCAGAAAGGCGTTCACGTACTGCTCGAGGCACTCCGGCTCCTGCCCCCGCGTCATCCTGAGTTCCACTGCGTCATCATGGGCGACGGCAGCGAACGGGCCCGCCTCGAGGCCCGGGTGCGCGAATCAGGGCTTGAGCAGCGGGTCTTCTTCACCGGTAAAGTCGTCGGAGCGTCCAGATGGTTCACTCAGTGTGACATCGTGTGCCTGCCGAGCCTGGACGAGGCTCTGCCTTTGTCGATCATCGAGGCGATGGCGGCGGGCTGCGCGGTGGTGGCCACGTCCGTCGGCGGCATCCCTGAGGTGGTACGGGACGGGGTGGACGGGCTGCTGGTGCCCCCCGGCGATCCCGAGGCCCTGGCCAGAGCGCTTTCCCGGCTCGCCTCCGATCCAAAGACCCGAGCCCGGATGCAGCGGGCCGCCCGGGCACGCTACGAAGAGGCGTTCACGGCACGCAGGATGGCCGCCCGCACCCTGGAGATCTACCGGAGGCTCAGTGCTGCGCCTGCCCCTAGTGCGACCGGAGCCTCCGAAAGCGGCAGCGCGGGCGACGGCCCCTCGAGCCGGTAGCCGACACCCCACAGTGCCCGGATCCGAAGCCGAGGCGGGGCTCCTGCCCTCCGCAGCTTGCGCCGCAGACGGCTGACCAGCACGGTGACACACTCCTGCGAGGCGGCCTCTTCGTCGCCCCAGAGCTTCAGCATCAACTCGTCTCGGGAGAAGACCCGTCCCGGGTTTGATGCCAGAAGCCACAGGAGGTTAAACTCCCGGCACGTCAGATCGAGGGAGCGCCCTCCCACGGCAGCCCGGCGGGTTTCACGTTCGAGCGAGAGCGGCCCGACCGTCAGGCCGTGCGCCGCAGCCTGACCTGACCGTCCCCCCGGTCCCTGGGCCACCCGGCGCGACCCCACCCGGCGGTAGATCGCGCGCAGGCGCAGCGCCACCTCGGACGGCGACAGGGGGCGGCACACATAGTCCTCCGCGCCTGCCCTCAGCGCCGCCACCCGGGATTCGTACCGGTTGTCCGAGGACGCCACCACCACGGGAAGGCGCAGCAGCCCCCGCAGCACCGGGACCCACTCACGGGCCTGGACGTCCGGCTCGCTCAGCCAGACAACGGCCAGGTCGAAGCGGGAGGCCAGGCCCTGCACCGCTCGGGTGTCGGGGCATCCGTCCTCTTCGGCTATCACCGGAAGCCCCGTGGCCTCCGCCTCAAACCCCACCCGCCGGAGAAAGCTCACCAACCGGGCGGCCTCTTCCGGCTCCGGGCCCAGCAGCAACACGCGCGGGGCCTCCCCCGCCGCCAGCAGGCCGGCCAAGGAGCCGGAAGCAGCCGGCCAGGCCCCGACCGTCATGAGGCCGGCGCCTCCACGGTCTTGCGGTGGTGCTCCGCCGCAGCCCTCTCGGGCGTGGGTTCAGCGGCAGCCTCGAAAAGCGGCCAGTGCCGTGCCACACAGTCGTAGGCCAGCATCCCGCCGGCGATGATACCGGCGGTGACCACAAACTCCAGCACGGATGGCCAGTAGGCGGACGAGGCGCTCTGGCGCATGGCGACCAGGGACGAGTCGATCCGGTTCATCAACACACCCGCCACGACCATCCACGCTGCCCAAAGGCGCACCGCACTGCGCCTGCGCAGCGACCGCACCGCCAGCAGAGCGGCCGGCACCAGCATCCCCAGCCCCACCTCGGCCGCGGCCAGGGCGCTTTCGAGGGTAACGGGGCCCATCCACGGCCCGGTCCCCCGTACGACCCAGTCGGCCACCCGCAGCGCCGCGTTCAGCACGAGCACCCACACGAGGCCCCTGGAGAGCCCCTCCATGAGGGCGGACCCCACTCGGTGCCCGTAAAACCGGCCGGCAGCCGACGCCTCCAGCTGCACCGTGGCCAGGCCGGCCGCCACGGCCGACGCGAAGTAGAAGACGGGTAGCAAGGGGGAGTACCAGAGCGGATTCATCCGGTACGGTGCGATGAGCAGCAGGCTGCCCAGCGACGACTGGTGCAGCGTGGAGAACATGACCCCCAGAATCACCAGGGGCACAATGGCGCGCCGCACCCGCCGCGCAGCCCTTCGCCACCCCAGCCCCTCGAACGCGACCGGGCTGAACTCCAGGGCCAGCACGGTGGTATAGCACATGACGCACCAGGCGACCTCGAACATCACGGAGTGCGGCTGCCACATCACTATCGGGTGCCAGATGCGGTAAGGCCGCCCGATGTCCATCAGGAGCCCTACGACCACCATGAGATACCCGAGGAACCCCGTCAGGACGGCCGGCTTCGCCAGGACCTCGTAGCGGTGGCGGCCAAACACGTGCACCCATGCCGCCACGACGAAAGCCCCTGCAGCCAGCGCCACACCGCCCATCACGTCGACCGCAATCCACCAGCCCCACGGCCAGTCGTCGCTAAGGTTGGTGCTCGCTCCCAGCCCCCACCCGAGGCGGTACACCATGGCGGCGGCACCGGACAGCGCCACTGCCCATAGAACCAGCCGCCCCCACCCGATGCTCGCGACCCGCTCCGACAGGCCGCGCAGCACCATCGTCCCAGGTGCCGCGTGCTGGGCGAGTTCCTTCATGGCTCCCGCTCCTTTCCCGCAGGGGGACGACCTGCCTCACCGGCTTCCCGTCCGCCCTCCAACCAGCGCACCGCGGCCATCAGGCCGGCCACGCCCAGCGCCACCGCGGGCACCTTCGCCATGACGGGGCGGGTGAACTCACCGGGCGCGCTCGCCCCGACCGCGGGGAACCCAAGCTTCTCGAAGGGAACGTCCGAGAGGTACAGCCACGACGTGCCGCCCGCTTCGACGGCGCCGTAGATGCGGTCCACGTAGCGGTCCGGGTGCTCCCGGATGCGCCGGCGAGCCTGCGCCACGAGTTCGGAGCGCTTTCCGAAGAGGGTGGCCCCAGTCGGGCACGCCTCGGCACAGGCCGGGATTTCTCCGGCGGCAAGGCGGCGAGCGCAGAAAGCGCACTTGGCCACCAGGGGAAGCGCCCGGTCCCACTGGTAGCGGGGGATGTGGAAGGGGCACGCGACCATGCAGTAGCGGCAGCCGATGCAGCGGTCCGCCTCGTAGGCAACAGGCCCGTCGGGGGTCTTGCGGAGGGCCGCGACCGGGCAGGCGGACGCGCACGCCGGGTCGAGACAGTGAAAGCACTGCGTTCGCACGTAGCGGACCTCGTCGGGGTGGCCCGGAACGGCGACTTCACGAACTGCCGTCCACTGCTCCCCGTCGGGCTCGGGCCGCTCCGGGTCCCCTCGCCACCCGTTGACTTCCTGGCAGGCGTACACGCAGCTACGGCACCCGATGCACTCGGTGAGGTCGACGAGCATACCGAAGGCGTCGTCCGCTGCGTCCGGCGGCGCCGCCGAGGCTCGCGCCTGCGAGGCGGCACCGCCGGCGAGCGTGAACACCACGATCCCCGCGCCCTGTGCCAGAAGCGCCCGGCGCGAGATGGGTGCTCCAGCGTGGGGCAAGCCCCGTCCCTCCCTGTTGTTAGGCACCTGTAAGCGGCGTGCTATCCGCTTACAATGCTAGGGACGGGAACTTGCCAGAAGCCTGCTCGGCGGTTGCGCTGGGCTTGCAGCAGTCTTGCAGAACTCTTGCACGCCAGGCGGGACGGGCCCCGCTCATGAGGTCATGGGCGGTACAGCAGGGCCTTCAGGAGGGCGGTGCCGGAGGCGCCGGGGTGGCCGGGCGCCCCGGCCGGATGGGCCGGGCCCGGAAGCGGTAGCCCACACCCCGCACCGTCTGGATGTATTGCGGCGCCAGCGGGTCCTCTTCGAGCTTCTCCCGCAAGCGGCTGATACAGACGGTCACGTTGGCGAGGTCCCCCGCGTAATCGCTCTGCCAGACCCGGTCCAGGATCTGGTCCCTGGTGAAGACCACCATGGGATGGCTCGCCAGGAGCCACAGGAGGTCGAACTCTCGTGCGGTGAGCTCCACCGGCTTGTTGCCGCGCCACACCATGCGGCAGTGCCGGTCGATGGTCAGCCCCTCGAAGTGCAGTACCTGATCCTCGGCCTGCCCGCCGGCCTCCTCGGCTCCCCCCGTCTCCTCCTCGAAAATCGCCGCGGGGGCCGGCTGCGGGCGTTCGCCGACGCCTTCGCCTCGCGCCCGCCTGAGCACGGCCTGGATGCGCAGCACCAGTTCCGCGAGGCTGAACGGCTTGGTCAGGTAGTCGTCGGCACCCAGCCAGAAGCCGGTGAGCCGATCCGGTTCCTCGCTGCGGGCCGAGAGGATGATGATGGGCGTCGAGGACCGCTCCCGGATGGCATGGCACACCTCGTAGCCGTCCAGGCGGGGCAGCATCAGGTCCAGCACCACCAGATCCGGCTGGAAGCTCTCGAACTTCTCCAGCGCCTCCTCGCCGTCGGCGGCCATGTCGACCTGATAGCCCGAACGCTCCAGCCTGCGGCTCACGGCCTTGAGGATGTGCGGCTCGTCGTCAACGACCAGGATCCGCTCGCCGTCCACCCGCGCCTTGCCCCCCTTGACCCTCGCTCCCTCAAGCCGCACAGCTCTGGCTCGGCTCCCCGACGGTGGGCAGCGACGGTGCCGGGGGCAGCGTGAAGGTAAAGGTGCTGCCCTTGCCCGGCTCGCTCTCCACCCAGATGCGCCCGCCGTGCATCTCCACCAGGTGCCGTGCTAGAGCCAGGCCAAGCCCGGATCCCGGGTATTCCCGCGACGCCGAACTGTCCACCTGACGGAACTTCTCGAAGATGATGGTCTGGTGCTCGGGCCGGATGCCGATGCCGCTGTCTGCCACCCGCACCTGCACGAACGGCTCCCGCTCGCCCGGCGGCAGCACCTCCACCGCGATCCACCCCCGCGGCGTGAACTTGACGGCGTTGGAGAGGAGGTTCATCAGGACCTGCTCGACCCGGTTGCGGTCCGCCTCCACCCAGACGGACTCGCTCAGGCTGCCCCGCACCACCTGCAGGCCCTTGCGGGCCGCCATCGGCTCGATGCGGCGCAGCCCCGCGTCGATCACGTCCCGCACGTCGAACCGCTCCCGGTTGAGCTGCATGAGCCCGGCCTCGATGCGGGCGAGGTCCAGCAGGTCGTTGATCTGGTTGTAGAGGCGCTGCGCGCACTCCCGGATATCCGTCAGGTACTCGCGCAAGCGGGAGTTTTCGGCGACACCCTCCTCCTCCATCAGCAGCTCCGTGAACGCCAGAATCGAGGTGAGCGGGGTGCGCAGCTCGTGGGAGACGGTCGCCAGGAACTCCGACTGGAGCTGCTGGGCCCGCTCCAGTTCCGCCTGCTTTTCGCGCAGGCGGGCGTTGGCCTCGCTCAGCCGGTGCGTGCGCTCCTGGACCCTGGCCTCCAGATCCGTGTAAAGCTCCTTGAGGGCCCCCGCCATGGAGTTCATGACCGAGGCGAGCAGGGCGGTCTCGCCGGCCGCGCCCTTCGGTGGCGGCGCCGGCGTCAGGTCCCCCGTGGCAAAGCGCGCCGCCATGGCGGTCAACTGCCCCAGCGGTGCGGTCACCTGCCGGCGCAGCAGGATGGCCAGCACGACGAGGGACAGGCCCGTCAGCAGGACGGTGAAGCGAAGCCGCCCCCGGATAGCAGACGCCACGCCGGCCTCGAACGCCTCGATGGGCACCGCGATGCTGATCGCCCCCATCAGGTCCCCAACTGCCGCAGGCCTTCCGGAGATGCGCGCCGACAGGGCGCTGCCCTGGTGGCAGCTCAGGCAGTTCTCCTCCAGGTAGATGGGCGCCACGTACCGGAAGAGGCGGGAGGGCGCGGCCCTCCCCGGCGGTGCCGGAGAGGCCGGCCCCTCGCCGGACCCGCCGTTTACGACCATCGCGAATTCGGCCACTCCGGGATCCCGCGCGAACCGCTCCAGCGCCGCCTGCTCCACGGCATCGGGCATGTGCGCCGGAAGTGAGGCTCCAACCCAGACCTCCCGCACCCGCGCCGACGAACTCGACCCGAAGATCTCCCCGACCACCCGCGCCACCGCGACGGGATCGAGGTGGTGGAACTCGCCGACCTGCGCCTGCAGCCGCTCGGTCTCGGACTGAGCCACAAAGGAGCGCACCGCCAGGAACTGCTTGGTCACGGCCCGTGCCCGGTCCGTCAGGGTCTGCTCGGCCTGCACTCGCTGGCGCCAGGCATCCCAGCCGAAGCCGGCCAGGCTCATGCCCAGCGCAACCATAGCGACGCTTCCCAGCAGGCGAACTTCCAGCCGGTCCCAAAGGTGCACCTTTTCACCGCCCGCCGGCGCCATTATACCATGGTTGTGATAGCGTTCACGAGAATGGCAGCCGGCGGGGGTGCTCTCATGCCAGAGGAAGCGTCCTCCCGGGCGCAAGGGCCGGCCACAGGTACAGGTCGGGGTCGGTGGTGATCAGCCGCTCCACCACGAGCCGCCCCGGGCGTTCGACGTACCCCTCCACCCACACCGGGACGCCGTGCCAGTGGCCCAGCGGGAGTTCCACGCGAGCACCGGCCACCCCCTCACCCGCGGCCGGTGACTGCGGACCGTCACCTTCCCCGTCGGCCGCGTGGCCCGGTTCGAACCACTCGGCAGGCAGGACGGTGTAAGGGATCACCGGGTATCTGCTCCCACTCCGGCGCCCTGGCGTTCGGCAACAAGCTCGCGCAGCTTGGTGATGGCCTGGGAGAGCCCACCGACCTCGTCCATGAGCCCTACGTTGACCGCCTCGCGCCCCACCAGCACGGTTCCCACGTCCCGCACCAGCTCGCCGGTGCGGAACATCAGTTCCCGCAGCTTCTGTTCGGTGATTCGGGAGTTGTCCACGATGAACCGGATGATGCGGTCCTGCATCTTGTCCAGGTACTCGTACGCCTGCGGCATGCCGACCAGCACGCCGGAGAGCCTCACCGGATGCACGGTGATGGTGGCCGTCTCGGCCACGAAGCTATAGGTGGCCGCCACCGCGATGGGGATGCCGATGGAGTGGCCGCCCCCCAGCACGACCGAAACCGAGGGCTTGGACAGGGTACGCACCATCTCGGCGATGGCAAGCCCCGCCTCGATGTCGCCGCCCACCGTGTTGAGCACGATGAGCACGCCCTGGACCCGGGGGCTCTGCTCCACGGCCACGAGCTGCGGGATGATGTGCTCGTACTTGGTCGTCTTGCTCTTGGGGGGCAGGCTGAAGTGGCCCTCCACCTGCCCGATGATGGGCAGCACGTGGATGCCCTGCTCGCCCGAGGGAACCGGCGAGAGCTGTCCGAGCTGGCGCAAATACTCGAGAGGGCCGGCGGCCGGGACCGGAGGCTGCTGGGCCTGACGCTCCGCGCCGTCGCCACCGCCCGGTTCGGCTTCACCCTCCCCCGTCTCGCCCAGGCCTTGCGGGATGCCCGGGTTCCACTCCAACGCAGGCCGCCCTCCTGTCCGTCAGGGGTCCGGACCTGTCCGTACACCACGCCGTCCGGGCCTGCCCGACAACCAGGAGGTAGTGTGCCCGCCTTTTAGACCTCGACCACGATGGGCAGGATCATGGGGCGCCGCTTGAGCCGCTCGTAGAAGAACTGGCCTAAGGACTCCCGCACTCTGGCCTTCATGGCTCCCCACTCGGCGCCGTCGCCCGGCCGGGTGCCGGCCAGCAGGGCAGCGCGCGCCTGCTGGCGCGCCTCCTCCAGGAGCGCCTCCGACTCCCTGACGTAGACGAAGCCCCGGGAGACCAGCTCGGGCCCCGCCAGAAGCTCGCCGGTGTGGGCGTCCACGGTCAGCACCACGACCAGGATGCCGTCCTGGGCGAGCTGGCGTCGATCCCGCAGTACGACGTTGCCGACGTCGCCCACGGACAGCCCGTCCACGAAAACCTGACCGGCCGGCACGCTCGCCCGGCGAGTCACCCGGTCCCGGGTAACCTCCAGCACGTCGCCGTTTTCCACGATGAAGATGTGGTCGGACGGGATGCCGACCTCCCGCGCCAGGCGGGCGTGCTTCACCAGCATGCGGTACTCCCCGTGCACGGGCACGAAAAAGCGCGGCTGCACCAGGCTCAGCAGAAGCTTCAGCTCCTCCTGGCTGGCGTGCCCCGAGGCATGGATTCCCTCGAACGGTTCGTAGATGACGTTGGCGCCCAGCTTGAACAGCAGGTTGATGGTGCGCCCCACCAGCCGCTCGTTGCCCGGGATGGGGTGGGCCGAGATGATGACGGTGTCGCCCGGCACGATGCTGACCAGCCGGTGGTCGCCGGACGCCATGCGGGAGAGGGCGGACATGGGCTCCCCCTGGCTCCCCGTGGTCAGGATCACCAGGCGGTTGTGGGGCTGGTGCGCGATCTCCTCCGCGCTCACCTGCACCCCGGGGGGCAGCCTCAGATAACCCAGCTCGCTTGCGATGCCTACCACGGTCTCCATGCTTCGGCCCACCACCGCCACACGGCGCCCCGTGTCCACCGCCGCGTCGATGGCCTGCTGGATGCGGTGAACGTTGGTGGCAAACGTCGCTACCAGCACCCGCCCCGGTGCCCTGCGAAACGCCTCCAGGAAGGCCTGTCCCACGCTCTTCTCCGAAGGAGTCCACCCGGGCTGTTCGGCGTTGGTGCTGTCCGAAAGGAGCACCACGACCCCCTGCTTGCCCAGTTCCGTCAGGCGGTGGTAGTCGGTGGGCCGCCCGTCAATGGGCGTCTGGTCGAACTTGAAATCCGTCACGTGCAGCACGACCCCCACGGGGGTGTGCGCCGCGACGGCCACGGCGCCCGGTATGCTGTGGTTTAGGTGGATGAACTCCACCTCGTAGCCGCCCGGGCGAAAGCGCTCGCCCGCTTTCGCCTCGATGAACGAGGGCTCGTTTTCGAGCTGGTGCTCGGCCAGCTTCGCCTTCACCAAGCCCAGGGTGAGGCGGGTGCCCAGCACCGGCACCGGGATCTCCCGCAAGAGATAGGGGAGGGCGCCGATGTGGTCCTCGTGCCCGTGGGTCAGCACCACGGCCCGGACCTTGTGGCGCCGTTCGAGGATGTAACTCATGTCGGGGATGACGAGGTCGATCCCCAGCATTTCCTCTTCGGGAAACATCACCCCGGCGTCGATGATGAGGATGTCCTTCTCCGTCTCCAGAACCAGCATGTTCTTTCCGATCTCGCCCAGCCCGCCGAGAGGAATGAGCTGGAGCGTGGGGCCGTTTGATGCCATCTGTCGCGCTTAACACCTCCGAGGAGCCAAAGGGACGCGAACTTGCCCTACCCGATCAGGCCAAGCTCCATCATAGCCTGGCGGATGAGACGCGTCTCCGACTCGGTCGCCTCCACCAGGGGTGGGCGCAGAGGTCCTGTGTTGATGCCCGCCAGCTGCAGCGCCTTCTTCACGGGGATGGGGTTGGTGGTGACGAACAGCGCCTTGAACAGGGCGAACATCTCCAGGTGGATCCGCTGGGCGAGTTCGACTTTACCAGCCATGAACGCCTCAATCATATCTCGAATTCGCCGGCCGACAAGATGGGAGGCGACGCTGACCACGCCGGCCCCTCCGACCGCCAGGATCGGCAGCGTGAGGCTGTCGTCGCCGCTGTAGATGAGAAAATCGGGCCCGGCAAGGCGGCGCACCTGGGAGACGTGGTCGAGGCTCCCCGATGAGTCCTTCAGGGCCACGACGTTTTCGATGGCGGCAAGGCGAGCGGTGGTCTCAGGCGCCAGGTTCTGGCCGGTGCGGCCAGGGATGTTATAAAGGATCACCGGCAGGCTCGTGGATTTGGCAATGGCCTCGAAGTGCCGGAACAGCCCTTCCTGCGGCGGCCGGTTGTAGTACGGGACGACGGCGAGAATGGCGTCCACACCGGTCTTCTCGGCCACCTTCGTCAGTTCGATGCTGTGCCGGGTGTCGTTGGAACCGGTGCCCGCCACGACGGCGGACCGCCCGCCGATGGCATCCACCACGGCTTTGAACATCCCGATCTTTTCGTCGTCCGACAGCGTCGGGGATTCCCCCGTGGTGCCGCACACCACCACCCCGTCGGACCCGGATTCCACCAGGCGCACCGCCAGCTCCTGGGCCGCGGCGTAGTCCACGCTCCCGTCCTGGCGCATGGGGGTCACCATCGCGGTCAACAGCCGTCCAAACCTTTCGGTGGCCATTGCGTTCACCTCTCCCTCCCCAGATCGAACTCGGAAAACAGCGCCCGGATGGCGTCGGGCAGCCGCTCGGCATCCACCAGGCAGGAGATGCTGGCGTGCGAGTCCGAGGTCTGCAGGATGTCGATCCCGGCCGACGTCAGCGCCCGGGCAATGCGCGCCATCACCCCGGGGACGCCGTGCATCCCGGCGCCCACCACCGAGACCTTGGCCAGCCCGCCGGTCAGGGCCACCTCCACGTCCTCGAACTCCGACACCGCCTCATGGACCAGCGGGGCCGCCTGCTCAGGGACGGTGAACATGAGCTGGTGCGGGCTCACCAGGATCAGGTCGATGCTGACCCCCTTGCGGGCAACCGCCTCGAGCAGGCGGGCGTTGAGGGCACCCTGGTTGAAGTCCCTGCGGCCGCTCACCACCACCTGCGCCAGCGGCGCGACGTGCGCGACGCCCACCGCCGGCCGGTCCGACCGGATCTCGATGCCGCCCCCGCTCGGGC
>JBFMCJ010000041.1 GCA_040754675.1 Bacillota bacterium | reverse complement strand
CTTCAATCTCGTATCCCAGGGCTCGCAGGGCCGAAAGCGACTTCCAGACGGACGTGCGGCTGACCCGGAGTTGAAAGGCAAGGTGCTGCCCGGAGCAGAAGTGGCCGCCTTCGAGGAGCCGGCGCAGGGAGAAGAGACGGCCGGACCACGCCAGGGGGGCGTCGTCGGGGTTCAACTCGGAGTTCAAAGGCCTGTCCGCCCTTACCGCCAATGCTTACCTGGACCCGACGTTAAGGCAGGTGAACGAGATTGTCAACCATAACGGGAAGTGACGAGAACAACCGGCGCGCCCGGGCGTGGGTCGAGGTCGACCGGGCCGCGATTGCCTCGAACGTCCGCGCGCTCGCCGAACTAGCCCGCCCTGCCCGCGTCATGGCGGTGGTCAAGGCGGACGGCTACGGCCACGGGGCGGTGGAGGTGGCGCGCACCGCGCTCTCGGCGGGAGCCCAGGTGCTGGCGGTGGCGACGACGCCGGAAGGGCTTGCGTTGAGACGGGCGGGGCTATCGGCACCGATTCTCGTCTTCGGGGTCGAGGGGGCGGCAGAGCCGGTGGCGGAGCTGGTGTCGGCCGACCTGACCGCTACGGTCACCACGGAGGGCTTCGCCCGCCGGCTGGCCCTGGAGGCGGCACGGCAGCGCCGCACGGTACGGGTGCACCTGAAGGTGGAGACCGGGATGGGGCGGCTTGGGGCGTTGCCGGATGAGGCGGTGGACCTTGCCCGCCTCTGCGCCTCTGCCGGCCCCCTCACGCTGGAAGGGATCTACTCCCACCTGGCCACGGCAGACGAAGAGGATCCCAGCTATTTGCGCCTGCAGGCCCGGCGCTTCGCTGCCGTGCTGGACGCTCTGGAGTCTGCGGGCCTCCGGCCGCCGGTGCGCCACCTGGTCAACACGGCGGGGCTGCTTGCGGCCCCCGAGCTGCGCTACGACATGGTGCGCCTCGGCCTCGGGCTTTACGGATACTACCCGGCACCGCACCTGCGAGGGCGAGCCACCCTGCGGCCGGCGTTGCGGCTGGTGGCCGCCGTGACGGAGGTGCGGCGCATGCCGGCCGGCAGCGGCATAAGTTACGGGCGCACGCACGTGACCACGCGCGCCACCACCATCGCGACCCTGCCCGTAGGGTACGCGGACGGCTTCACCCGCCGCCTCTCCAACCGAGCCCGGGCCCTGTGGAACGGGTGCCTGTACCCGGTGGTGGGCAGGATCTGCATGGATCAGTGCATGGTGGACACAGGCGATGACGTGCCGCCCGTGGGCGCGGCGATGTGCCTGCTGGGGCCGGGCAATCAGGGCGAGATGACGGTGGACGAGGCAGCGCAGATCAGCGGGAGCATTCCTTACGAGATCGTGACACAGCTGGGCCCAAGGCTGCCGCGGCTGTATCCCTGACCCGGTTGCGGCCAGGACGGGAGCCACCGCAATCTTGTGACCGGGCCGCAGTACGGGGTATGATGGAACGGGGCCGGCATCCCAGCGCCCTCCTGCCCTTCGGCGGCGGGCGCGTCAGGAGGTTGTAAGGAAAGATGCCGGGCGTGGATCCGGGCGTACCCGTTTACCCTATCGGCGTGGTGCAGCGCCTGACGGGCCTTTCGGCCCGGCAGATCCGCTATTACGAAAAGGAAGGGCTGCTCACCCCGAGCCGCACCAGGGGCAACCGGCGGCTCTTCTCGCCGGCAGACGTTGACCGGCTTCGCCAGGTCAAGGGCCTCATGGAACAGGGGCTCACCCTGGAGGGCGTCCGCGCCTTGCTTGCGGCCGGACCCGGGCAGGAGGTCGTCGAGCCGGCCGGGACGGCGGGGGACGCCGCGCAGGCAGGAGCTCCCGGGCCGGCGGGCCCGGGGCAGGAGGCCGGGGCTTCTCCGGAGCCCGAGGGCGCGGGCCGCGAGGTCCCGGCTCATCCGGCGCTCTTCCGGCAGGCACGGGGGCGGCGCCTTTCGTCCCTTTTCCCCGTGGACCAGCAGGCCGAACTGGTGCGGTGGCTGGAAGAGCAGCGCGAGGAGCAGCCCCAGCCTGAACCATAATCTCCAGGTACATCCCTGAGAGGCCGGCGGCAGGAACGCGGCAACCTTCGGCGTACTGAGCAGCAAGCGCCGGACAGGCGGCGCCGTTTTCTATTATCCGAAGAGCATTCTGGCTCTCCAAGCTCCGGAAAGGTGCCGCGCAGCAATGGAAGACAATGCCGCCGCAGTGCTGAGACAGGCCCGCGAGGACCGAGTCGAGTTCATCCGCCTGCAGTTCACCGACATCCTCGGGATCGTCAAGAACGTCGCCATCCCGGTTCGCCAGCTCGAGCGGGCGCTGACGGATGGCGTGATGTTCGACGGATCCTCCATTGAGGGCTTTGCCCGCATCGAAGAGTCGGACATGGTGCTGCGCCCCGACCCGTCGACCTACTGCATCTTCCCGGGCCTGCAGGACGGGAACCGCACGGCGCGCCTCATTTGCGACATCTGCCGCCCGGACGGGCAGCCGTTCGAGGGCGACCCGCGTTACGTCCTGAAGCGGGTGCTGGAAGAGGCCGCCCAGCTTGGCTTCCGGGTCATGCTGGGGCCGGAGTGCGAGTTCTTCCTCTTTCGCCGGGACGCCGAGGGGAAGCCCACCATCCACACCCAGGACGAGGCCGGCTACTTTGACCTGGGGCCGCTCGACCTGGGGGAGGAGGCCCGCCAGGACATCGTGCTCACCCTGGAAACCATGGGGTTCGAGGTGGAGGCGAGCCACCACGAGGTGGCGCCGGGGCAGCACGAGATCGACTTCAAGTACGGGGACGCGTTGGTCACCGCCGACCGCGTCGCCACGCTGAAGGTGGTCACCCGGGCGGTGGCGGCCCGCCATGGCCTGCACGCCACCTTCATGCCCAAGCCCATTTACGGCGTGGCGGGGTCGGGCATGCACACCCACATCTCCCTCATGACGGGCAACGAAAACGCCTTTTTCGACCCGGCCGGGCCCTTCCAGCTCTCTCCCGTGGCGCTTTACTTCATCGCCGGCCTCTTGCACCACGCACGGGGCTTCACTTCCCTGACCAACCCGCTGGTCAACTCCTACAAGCGCCTCGTTCCGGGCTACGAGGCGCCGGTCTACATCTCCTGGTCGGCGCAGAACCGAAGCGCCTTGGTGCGCGTGCCCGCCGGGCGCGGTCAGTCCACCCGGGTGGAGCTTCGCTCGCCGGACCCCGCGTCCAACCCGTACCTGGCGTTCGCCGTCATCATCGCCGCCGGGCTCGATGGCATCCGGCGGCGCATGAGCCCGCCCGAGTCGCAGAACAAGAACATCTACCAGATGACGGCCGACGAGCGCCAGCGCGCCGGCATCCGGAGCCTGCCAGGGTCCCTGGAGGAGGCGCTCAACGAGCTCGTGCGGGACGAGCTGATGGCCCAGACGCTCGGCCCTCACGTCTTCTCCCGGTTCGTCGAGGCCAAGCGGATCGAGTGGGACGTCTACCGCACGCAGGTGCACCGGTGGGAGGTCGAACAGTACCTCGGGACGTTCTGAGGTCGTCGCGGGGGTGGTGCAGGGTGCACGCCGAGGGCTTGACCCACCTGGACGAGCAGGGGCGTGCCCGTATGGTGGACGTCTCCGCCAAGGAGTCCACCTGGCGCAGCGCCACGGCGCGCGGCTTCGTCTCCATGCAGGGCGCAACCCTTCAGGCCATCACCGAAGGCCGCACGCCCAAAGGCGACGTGATGGCCGTCGCCCGCACCGCCGGCATCATGGCCGCCAAACGTACGTGGGAGCTGGTTCCGCTGTGCCACCCCATCCCCGTCACCTCGGTGGAGGTGGACCTGCGCCCCGTTCCCGAGCGCGGCGGCATCGAAATCGAGGCTCGCGCCTCGGCCCGGTGGGTGACGGGGGTCGAAATGGAGGCACTCACCGCGGTGTGTGTCGCCGCGCTGACCGTGTATGATATGGCTAAGGCCATGGACCGGGGTATGCGGATTTCGGAGATCCGCCTGGTTGAAAAGGCGGGTGGGCGCTCCGGGACCTGGGTCAACCCGGAAGAAGGCCACGGAGGCGCTACTTGAGACTCTTTGCGGCAGGTGACGCATGAGCCAGGAATCGCAGCTTGCGCGGCCTGACGTGGCGGCCGAGGTGTGCGCCGACTCGCACAACCCGCTTTTGAGCGACATCCAGGAGGTGCTGATCGGGGCGGACCGCATTCAGCAGCGGGTGCGGGAGCTGGGGCGGCAGATCTCGCGGGCTTATCAGGGCAAGGAACCGGCGCTGATCGGCATCCTGAAGGGCGCCGTCCTGTTCATGTCGGATTTGCTGCGGGCCATCACCATCCACGCCTCGGTGGACTTCATGGCCATCTCGAGCTACGGGGCCGGCACCAAGTCGAGCGGCGTGGTGCGCATCCTGAAGGACCTGGACCAGCCCATCGCCGGCCGGCACGTCATCATTGTCGAGGATATCGTGGACACGGGCCTGACGCTTCGGTACCTGCTGGACAACCTCCACTCCCGGCGCCCGGCCAGCCTGCGGGTCTGCGTGCTGCTCGACAAGAGCGAGCGCCGCCAGATCCCGGTTCAACTGGACTACGTGGGTTTTCAGATCCCCAACCGCTTCGTCGTAGGCTACGGGCTCGACTACGCCGAACGCTACCGCAACCTCCCGTTCATCGGCGTGCTGCGGCCCGAGGTCGTGGGTTCCGAGGGCGGTCACTGATGCCGGAGCCGGCTCCCTCCCCCCGGGTCATCACCGTGGATCCGGCCGGCCTGCCCGGTACCGAGCGGGTGCTGGTGCTCGACCTGGGCGCCCAGTACACGCTCTTGATTGCCCGGCGCATCCGGGAACTCGGGGTTTTCTGCGAAGTGGTGCCGGGCGAGCAGCCGGCTGCCGAGATCCTGGCCCGCCGGCCCCGCGCCATCGTCCTCTCGGGCGGCCCGTCCAGCGTCTACGATCCGGGCGCCCCCACCGTCGACCCGGCCCTGTGGGAATCCGGCGTGCCCATCCTGGGCATCTGCTACGGCATGCAGTTGATGGCGCGCGGGCTGGGCGGCGAGGTGCGGCGGGGCGAGCGCCAGGAGTTCGGGCGCGCCGGCCTCGAGGTGATCGGCGAGCAGGGCGGTGGCGATGGCGGGCGGCTGTTCCGCACGGTGGCCGAGCCGGGCCAGAGGTTAGCGTGCTGGATGAGCCACGGCGATCTGGTGCGCCGTCCCCCACCCGGCTTCCGCGCGGTGGCGCGCACGGAAGTCTCGCCGGTTGCTGCCATGGAACACGAGAGCCGGCCGCTTTTCGGGGTGCAGTTCCACCCCGAGGTGGCCCACACGCCCTTCGGGATGCAGCTTCTGCGCCATTTCCTCTACGACCTCGCGGGGCTCTCCGGGGGCTGGGACATGCGGGACTTTGCCAGGCGGGCCGAGCAGGAGCTGGCTCGGGCGCTCCCGGAAGGCCGGGCGGTCGTTGCGCTGAGCGGCGGCGTGGACTCGAGCACGGCGGCCGTTCTGGTGCACCGGGCGCTTGGGGAGCGGCTGGTGGCCATCTTCGTCGACCACGGGCTCTTGCGCCGGGGCGAAGCCGACTACGTGGAACGGGAGCTGGGCCGGCGCCTGGGGGTGGCGCTCGTCCGGGTGGACGCGGAAAAGCGCTTCCTGAGCCGCCTGCGGGGGGTCGTGGACCCCGAGGAAAAGCGCCGGATCATCGGGCGGGAGTTCATCCGGGTCTTCGAAGAGGCGGCGTCGGGCCTCGAGGGCGTTCGGTACCTCGTTCAGGGCACGCTCTACCCCGACGTGGTCGAGTCCGGCGGCGGCCGAACGGCTACCATCAAATCGCACCACAACGTGGGCGGGCTCCCGGAGCAGATGGGCCTCCAGCTTGTCGAGCCGCTGAGGTACCTCTTCAAAGACGAGGTGCGCCGGCTCGCCCTTGAACTGGGCATTCCGGAACCGATCGTCCACCGCCACCCGTTCCCCGGGCCGGGGCTCGCCGTGCGCGTCGTGGGCGAGCTGACCCCCGAGGCGCTGGAGGTGGTGCGCGCCTGCGACGCCATCGTGCTGGAGGAGCTGGACCGCGCCGGGCTTTCGCGAGACGTGTGGCAGGCCTTCGCCGTGTGGACCGGGGCGTTCAGTGTCGGGGTGAAGGGGGATGCCCGCAACTACGGCCCGGTCGTCGCGGTGCGCTGCGTGCAGAGCCAGGACGGGATGACCGCGGACTGGGTTCGCCTGCCCTACGACGTCCTCGATCGCATCTCCCACCGCATCACCAACGAAGTGCCCCGGGTCTCCCGGGTGGTCTACGACATCAGCCCCAAGCCTCCAGCCACCATCGAGTGGGAGTAGGGGCGCTCGGCGACCATCCCCGGCCCTCCCCCGTCGGCGTCCGGGTGGCCATGAACGCCCCTTTCCAGGCCGATCTTCCCAGCGGGCTGGAAGCGCCAGGAACGCAGGGTGCACGCGCCGAAAGCCCCTACCGGGCCGTACCGGGGCAGGACGCCCCGGCTGACGGGCACCAAAACCGGGAAGGGGTGCTGGGACTTGCTAGCGAGGCGCGCGGGGGCAACGGCGGCCGTGCTCCTTCTGGCTCTGGTCGCATGGGCACCGGGGACGCTCGCCAAAACCACCGTCACGTTCTGGCACGCCATGGGCGGCCCGCTCGGCAACACGCTGAAACAGATGGTCGAGGAGTACAACAGGGTCAACCCGGATGTGGAGGTCGTCGAGCAGTACCAGGGCAACTACGGCCAGCTCAATCAGAAGCTGCTGGCCGCCGTGGCTGCAGGTCAGGCGCCCACGATCTCGCAGTCATACAGCAACTGGACCGAGCAGTTGCTGAAGGCCGGCGCCATCGTCCCGCTCGACCCGTTCGTTCAGGGCCCTGACGGGCTGTCCGGGAAGGAGCTTGCGGACTTCTGGCCGGTTTTGCTAGAGGCCAACCGATGGGACGGCGTGCTGTGGAGCCTCCCGTTCAACAAGAGTATTTATGTGCAGTTTTACAACGTCACCGTTTACAAGGCGCTGGGCCTGACGGCCCCCACTGACTGGGAAAGCCTGCTGAAAGCGGCCCAAGCCGCCACGCTGCGCAAGGGCGGCGAGATCGTCCGCTACGGGTACGGGCTGCGGCCAAACGTGGACACCTTTGCGCTGTTCTTGCTGACCAACGGCGGCGAGTGGCTGACGAGCGACTACAAGCAGGCACGCTTCAACGAAGAGCCGGGTGTGGAGGCGCTGCAGTTCCTGGTCGACATGATCCACCGCTACAAGGTGGCCTACTACATCCCGGGCTACCTGGAGCAGGACTTTGCGGCCGGAAAGGTGGCCGCCTACGCCACCTCGACACCGGGCCGCCCGTACATGGAGCAGGCGGTAGGCACCAGGTTCGAGTGGGGTATTGCGCCGCTGCCCACCCGGGCAACGCAGCGCACGCCGGTGGCCGGCACCGACCTGGTTATCTACGCGGCCGCCAGTGCCGAGGCGAAGCGGGAAGCCTGGAAGTTCGCGAAGTGGCTCACGCAGCCCAAGCAGACCGCCCGCTGGTTCATGGCCACTTACTACCTGCCGGTGCGCCGGTCGGCGCTGGATCTTCCGGAGATGCAGGCTTACCTGAAGTCCGACCCGCGCAACGACGCGCCGCTGGTGCTGCTGCCGTACGCGGTCACCGATCCGCCTATCTCCGAGTGGGAGCGCATCCGCAACTTCGTCAGCAACGCCGTGGAGCAGGCGTTCCTGCTCAAGGCCACGCCGAAGGATGCCCTGGAAGAGGCGGCGCGCAAGACCAATGGCGAACTGGCCCGGCGCCGCTGAAGGCGGGCGTCCGCGGCCGCCGCTCGTTGTGGCCGTCCTTGCCGCCGCGCTGGTGCTTGCCGGCGCGGCGGCCGCGGCGCGGGACCTGAACTGCCCGCTCCCTGTTCCCGGCTCGGAGGGGCTGTGCACTTACTTTGGGGACCTGCACGCCCACACTTCCTACTCCGATGGGGAACGCACCCCAGCCGAAGCCTACGCCTTTGCCCGCAGCCCGGGCGGCCTGGACTTCCTCGGGCTTTCCGAGCACGCCTACAGCCTCAACGGCCGGCCGGATCTGCTGGCGCTTTACTTCGACGCCGCGAGGGCGGCCACCGAGCCGGGGCGCTTCGTGGCGCTGCCGGGCGCCGAGTGGACTCAGAGCGCCCAGGGACACATCAACGTCTTTTCGTGGCGTGGTTTTCCCGACCGGGATGCGGTGCGCTCGTACCCGGATCTTTACCGCTGGTTTGAACGAAGCGGGCCGTTGTTTGCCCAGTTCAATCACCCGGGCTTCGATATCCAGCAGAACTGGGACGCCTTCCGCTACGACCCGCGTGCCGACCGCTTCATCGAGCTGCTGGAGGTGGCGGGCGGCCCGTTTCCCAACAACATCCGTTATGAACTCAGTTACCAGCTGGCCCTGGACCGGGGATGGCGGGTGGGGGCGGCCGGTAACTCGGACGTGCACCGGGCGCAGTGGGGGACGGCAACGCCCACCCGCACGGCGGTCTGGGCCCCGGCGCTGACGGAGCAGGCGCTGGTGGAGGCAATCCGTGCCCGGCGCACGTACGCTACGGAAGACCGCAACGCCGTCCTGCTCCTCAAGTCGGGCGGGGCCTGGATGGGCGAGGTGCTGCCCTTACGGAACAGCGCCGAGTTGACGGTGAGCCTCTGGGACCCCGACCCCGCCGACGCGTTTGAACGCCTTGAAATCGTGGCCTCGGGCGGGCAGGTGGTGCGCCGCGTCGAGACGCGTGGCGCCCGCCGGGCGAACCTGAGTCTCACGGTGCCGGCCGGGCGCGGGGATGCCTGGTTTTACGCGCGGGCGCTGCAGGCCGACGGCGACCTGTTGATATCCAGCCCGATCTGGTTCGAGCACCCGTCGGGCATCCGGGCCGCCTCGGTCGAACTCCCCGGGGCGCTCTGGATCAAAGGGCGGACCTACCGGGCCCGGGCGGTCATCATCAACGGCCGCCAGGAGGGCGCGCAGGTGCGCTTGCACTGGCGGTCGCCCGGCTGGGAGGGCCCGCAGGAGGTTCTCGACCTGGGCCCCCTCAGCGCCCGCGCCGTCGAGGTGGAGTGGACCCCGGCGACCTCGGGGGTGCAGTTCCTCACGCTCGAGGTCGGGCCGGACCCGGCCAATGCCTATCCCATCTCGGTTCCCGTGCGGGAAAAGCCGGCGGGGCATGTGCTTCTGGATGAGGGCCATAACAACCGCTACACGGGGTTGGCCGGGGAGTTCCTGGCCAGGCTGCGTAAGGGCGGCGTGGAGGCGCAGGTCAGCACGGGGCTGTTTACAGAAGAAACGCTGAGGGGCGCGGAAGTGCTCATCATCGCTGCGCCGGAGCCGGGGTTCGCACTCACCCCGAAGACCTTCTCGGACGGCGAGATTGCAGCGCTACGGCAGTTCGTGCTGCAGGGCGGCCGGCTGGTGCTGGCGGGGAGCCTGGACCCCGGCGCCCATGGGGTGGTTCAGCTGAACCGCACCCTGCAGGGCCTGGGAGCCAGCCTTCGCTTTGCGGCGCAGCCCCTGCCGGCGGGCGGAGCGCTGGCTGCGGCGGGAGACGCCCGGGCGGTCGACCTCGTGCACGGGCCTCTCGCACCGGGGCGGATCTGCCTGCGCGCCGCCGCCTCCATCACGTGGAACGGCTGGCCGCCGGGTGCCGGGCCGTCTCAAGAGGGCCCTGCGGTACTGGCCGCGGGGCGGCCCGGGCCGAGGCCGGCTGTCCCAGTGGCCGTTGCTGAGCGGCTGGGCGCAGGCCTGATCGTGGCACTTGCGGGTCCCACTTACTCCCCTTACGAGTACGGGCAGAGGGGGTTCGACAACGTCGCATTCGAAGACCGCCTGGTGGCATACCTCCTGGGCGGGCAATGACGCCGGGCCTGGGCGGCGCCCCTGGCCGGCGAGCGCGCCCCGGTCTAAGCGCGCCCGCGCCACGCTGGCCGCGTTCGTGTTCCTCCTCCCCGCGCTGGTGCTGCTGGGGCTGTTCGAGGTCGGGCCGGTCTTCTACGCGCTTTACGTGAGCCTGCTCGAGTGGAACATCATCGGCCGCGCCTCGTTCGTCGGGCCGGACAACTACCGGGCGCTGCTGGTCGACCCCGAGTTCTGGGAGGCATGGAAGAACACCGCCTACTACGTCCTTCTGTCCGTTCCGACCACCATGTTCCTCGCGCTGGCACTGGCCTGGACGCTGAACCGGCCGCTGGTGGGGCTGGGTGCGCTGCGTACCGCCTACTTCCTGCCCTACGTGACGGCGGCCAACGCGGCGGCCATCGTCTGGTACTACGTGTTTCACCCCTCAGCCGGAGGCCTGCTCAACGAGGCCATCCACGCGCTGGGCCTGCCCCGCCAGCGCTGGCTGCTCGACCCCGCGCTGGCCATGCCCGCGGTGGCCCTGACCCAGGTGTGGCACCTGGTCGGCTACCAGGCGGTGCTTTTCCTGGCTGGGTTGCAGAACATTTCCCGGGAATACTACGAGGCCGCGGCCATCGACGGGGCGATGGGGTGGCGGATGTTTTGGTACATCACCTGGCCGCTTCTGTCGCCCACGACCTACTTCGTGCTGGTGATCTCGCTCATCGGCGCCTTCCAGGTCTTCTCGCCCATCTACATCATGACGAGGGGCGGGCCGCTCAACTCCACGATGGTGCTGGTCTACTATCTGTACCGCCACTCGTTCGAGTATTTCGACTTCGGGTACGCGTCGGCCATCGCTTACGTGCTCTTCCTCTTCCTTTTCGTGCTGACGCTCCTGCAGCGCCAGTTCCTGGGGAGCAGGGTCCACTACCAGTAAGACGCCCGATGCCGGCGAGGGGGATGCAGGCGGTCGAATGGCGGCGTGGAGACGGGGAGTGGCGCGGGGGCTTTTGTATGCGGCGCTCGTCGGCGGCGCGGTGCTGATGGCCGTGCCGTTCGCCTGGATGCTGGTCACCTCGGTGAAGGAGCCTTCTCAGGTTTTCACCGACCCCATCCGGTGGATCCCGGACCCGGTGCGCTGGCAAAACTATGTGGACGCCTGGCAGGCCGCGCCCTTCGCCCGCTATTTTCTCAACAGCGCCGTGGTGGCGGTGGTGACCACCCTGGGGCAGCTCACGGTGTCGGCCATGGCGGCCTACGCGTTTGCCCGATTGGACTTTTACGGGCGGGAGGCGCTCTTCGCGGTGTTCGTGGGGACCATGATGATCCCGGAGCCCCTGAGGCTGGTGCCCAACTTCCTGGTGCTCTCCCGCCTGCGCTGGATCGACACCTACCTGGCACTCACCGTGCCGTGGATGATCAGCGTCTTCTCCATCTTCCTGCTGCGGCAGTTCTTCCTGACCATTCCACAGGAGCTGGAGGACGCCGCGAGCGTGGACGGCTGCCCCCGATGGGTGTTCCTCACCCGGATCCTGGTGCCGCTCGCCAGGCCGGCCGTGCTCACCGCGGGGCTTTTCACCTTCATCGGGAGCTGGAACGCGTTTTTGTGGCCGCTCATCGTGACCAACCGGGAGAACATGCGGCCCATCCAGGTCGGGGTTGCCACCTTCTTCCAGGAATACGGCACGGTGCCGAACCTGGCCATGGCCGCCTCAACCATGGCGGTGGCGCCGGTGCTGGTGCTGTTCTTCGGGGTGCAGCGGCAGTTCATCGAGGGCATCATTCGAACGGGCCTGCGAGGGTGATCGGCGGTGGGCGGCATCCCCTTTCAAACGCCAAGCGGAACGTTCGACTCGATCCCGCCACAGGCGGCGGCCAGGCGCCGGCTCGAGGGGCGGCTGCGCAGCCTGTTCGAGGCCTGGGGGTACCAGGAGGTGATCACGCCGACCCTCGAGCTGGACGAGGTGGTAACGGCGGCCGGCGGACACCTGTCGAGCCGGCATCTTTTCAGGTTCGTGGACCGCGAGGGGCAGGTGCTGGTGCTGAGGCCTGACTGGACGCCCGCCGTGGCGCGCCTCATCTCGGCACGGCTGAAGGAGGCGCCGCTGCCGCTGCGGCTCTTCTACGTGGGAAGCGTCTTCCGCTACGACCGGCGGCGGCCGGACGACCCCACGGAGTTCGGGCAGGCCGGCGTGGAACTGGTAGGGCCGGCGTCCGAGATGGCAGACGCCGAGGTCATGGCGCTTGCATACGAGTCGTGCCGGGCAGCGGGCGTCACCGCGCCACACCTGGAGCTGGGGCACGCCGGGTACGTGCAGGCGCTGCTCGGACTCCTCCCCGAGCCCTCCCGCCAGGAGGCGCGCCAGGCACTGGTACGTCGTGACTTCGTGGCTTTTGAAGCGGTCGTGGGCCGACCCGGGGTTTCGGGGGAAGCCGCCCGGGCGCTGGCGGGCCTGGTAGAGTCCAGGGGCAATGACAAAGCCCTCGAACGCGCCCTGCAGACATGTCCCGTCGAGGGCGGGCGGCGGGCCCTGCGGTCCCTCTTGAGGTTGATGCAACACTTGCGGGCGCTCGGGCTCGAGGCGAGCGTTGCCGTGGACCTGGGCATGGTCAAGGACCTGGACTACTACACGGGCCCCGTCTTCGAGCTCTATGCGCCGGGAGGCGGAGCGTCGCTTGCGACCGGCGGGCGCTACGATACCCTGATGGCGCGCTTCGGCACGCCGCTCCCTTCCACGGGCTTTGCTGCGAGCCTGGACCGGCTGCTCGCAGCCCCGGGAGCAGGAGCCGGGCAGGCTGAGGAACGGGGGCTGGACGTGTGGGTACTCACCGCGCCGCCAGGTCCAGAGCCCCCGCACGCCGCATTGCCGGATGCCCCGGCCCGGGAAGGCGGCGCCTGGGCTGCCTGGGAACTGGCACGCCGGCTCCGGGAGGCCGGGCTGACGGCTGCGGTGGACCCGGTGGAGCGGCCCGCCTCCGAAAGCCTCGACGCCGCCCGGCGCCGGGGTGCTCTTTGGGTCGCAGCCCCCGCCGGGCCGGCCGGGCCTGAAGCGGCGGCCAGGGTAACAGTATGGGGATGGCCGCTACGTTCAGGCAGTTTCGAGCCTACCCGCCTCGCCCTCGACGAGCTCGTCGCGGCCGTTCGCCGCACCCCTCGCCCCGGCATGGCAGGAACACCCGGTTCTTCCCCAGTATCTGCCCAGGTGGACTAGACCACGTATCAGCCGTTCCAGAGCGTATAGGGAGGGACGGTGCATGGACCGGTGACGCAGCCGCCCCGAACCCCGCAGGAAGCTCCGCTTCATGCCGAGCCGGGCGGCGTCGCGCTGGATGGGCCCAGGCCCGCGCAGGGCAACGAGTGGCTGGAGGCGGCCCGGCTCGCCGACCTGGTCTTTTCGGCCGAGACCGGCCGGCCTTACGACATGGCGACGATGTTCCCGCTGCTCTTCTCCCCCGAAAACGCGGCTCACCTGCGAGTCTTTTCGGCCAGGCAGCCCGGAAAAGCGGGAGACCGGGGACGACTCGTCTCCCACCTGGGCATCCGGGTGGTCGAGGTGAGCCTGTACGGCCACCGCCTTCCGGTGGGGTGCATCGGGGCGGTGGTGACGCACCCCGAGTGGAGAGGGCGGGGGCTGGCGAGCCGGCTCCTGGACGACGCGTTCCGGCTGCTGAGAGAGGAGGGCGTCCCTGTCGCCTGGATCTCGGGTGACCGGGGCCTTTACCTGCGTCACGGCTGCCAGAAGGTCGGCCGGGTCCATGTCTTCGAGGTGCCGCCCGGGGCCGCCGGGCAGGAGTCTGGGCCACTGCACGAGCTGCGCCTCCAACCCCCTGGGCACCCCGGGACCGGGGAGCCCGCCTTCGACTCCGGGCTTTTCTCGCAGCTCATCGACCTCTATCACCGGGAGCCGGTCCGCTTCGTGCGGCCTGCCGACACCTTCGCCACGCTGCTTGGGGCGGCGGGCTACGCCCGGGCCTCGGGCACAGTGGCACGCGTCTTTCTCGCCGGCGAACCCCCGGTGGCAGCGTGGATCGTGGCCGTTCCCCCTGACCCTGCCCGGTCGGGCAGGCCGGCTCGCGTGATGGAGGCGACGGGAAGCCGTCCGGCTCTTGTGGCAAGCGCCCCCCGCGTGGCCGCGGCGGTGGGCGCACCTCTTGTCTGGGTCGTGCTGCCGTGGGACCGGGAGGCGCTTGCCCTCTTGCGCCGGACGGGCTGGCCTGAGCGCGTGCAGCCCCAGTATGGAACGTTGCGGGTGCTGGACGGGCAGCGCCTTCTTGAGGCACTGCGGCCCTACCTGGTGGAGCGGCTGGGACGCCAGAGGGCCGAGGCGCTGCGCTGGCCCCACCAGGGGGCGGCCGCGCCTGGCGCCGCGCTGAGCCCCGAGGCGTGGGTGTGGGGTGCCCCACCTGCCTCGCCAGACCCTGAGGCCGGCCGTGCAGGGGGGGCGGGCACAGCGGTCGAAGACGGGCACCCGTCGCTACCCGAAGGGGCTTTTCCACTGCCCTGGCCGTGGGCTGCGGGGCTCGATTACACATGAGCGCCGGCGGTTGACCGGTGCAGGCGGCCCGTGCTATCGTCAGTGCAAATCAGGACCGGAAGGGCCGGGCTTCTTGACCGCGGTGGATGATGGACAGGCATCCCCTCTCACCATCGCCTTACCCAAAGGGCGCCTGACCTCGGAGGCCGTGGCACTCCTCGGTCAGGTGGGCCTGGATGCGAGCGCGGCAATCGGGGCGTCACGTGACCTGGTGACGCTCGACCACGGGGCGGGCGTCCGGTTTCTCCTGGCCAAGCCCCTTGACGTGCCTACCTTCGTCGAGGCAGGCGCGGCGGACCTGGGTGTGGTGGGCAAGGACGTGCTCATGGAGGTCGAATCGGCGGTCGCCGAACTGCTCGACCTCGGCATCGGGCGCTGCCGCATGCAACTAGCGGTGCCCGAGTCGTCCGGCATCGACGCCATTGAGGCGATGGCGGCCCCGTTGCGGGTCGCCACCAGCTATCCCCGGACCACTCTGGCGTATTTCCACGCCCGGGGTGTGCCGGCGCGGGTGGTGACGCTGCACGGCTCGATCGAACTGGCGCCCAGGGTGGGCCTGGCCGACGTCATCGTGGACCTGGTTCAAACGGGCCGAACCCTGCAGGCCAACGGCCTCAAGCCCATCGCGACCATCGCCGAGATCTCCGGGCGGCTCATCGCCAACCCGGTTCGCTGGAAGCTGAAATACGACCGCATTTCCCGCCTGGTGGCCGAGCTCCGGGAAGCCGTCTCCGGGGCGCGACTCGGGGGGCGGACGTGAAAAGGCCATGGTCGGCATGATCCGGCGCTTCGACACCCGGCGCCAGACGGCTGCGGAGATCCTCTCTGCAGTCCGCCGCCCGCCGCTTCTCGAGATGGAGCCGCCGGCCCGGGCGGTCGCCACCCTGGAGCGGCTGTTCGGGCCTGGCACGACACCGCTGGACGCGGTGCGGAGGATCGTGGAGAGCGTCCGGCGGGAGGGCGACCGCGCCGTCATCCGCTGGACCCGGGAACTTGACGGCATCTCCCTTTCCCCCGGCGAGTTGTGGATCGGCCCCGAACGGCTGGAAAGCGCCGCGGGCGACCCCGCCCTGGCCGCGCTGGTGCCGGCTCTGCGGGCGGCTGCGGGCGCCGTTGAACGCTTCCACCGGCGCCAGCTTCCCTCCCCGGTTTTCGAGGTGACCGCCCCCGGCGTCGCCGTGGGATGGTATCCGGGGCCCGTGCGCCGGGC
>JBFMCJ010000040.1 GCA_040754675.1 Bacillota bacterium | reverse complement strand
AGTAGCCGCACCGTCTCGCTGCCCACCTGCTTGAACATCACCAGCCACCGGAAAACCTTGGGCCCGCCGCCGGTCGACCCCGTCATGCCCCCGATGAACATCACCGTGAAGAGCACGGCTGCTGCCAGCGGGGGCCAGGCGCCGTAGTCGGCGCTCGTGTAACCGGTGGTGCTGAGCAGCGACACCACCTGGAAGGCGGCCTTGCGAAGCGCCGTGGCGGCGTCGCCGTACAAGCCCGACCGGACGAGCGAGACGGCCACCAGCAGCATGGCGAGTGCGGCGACCGCCAGATACGCCCAGAACTCCGCGGCGTGCCGCAGCGCCCCCCAATCCCGCAGCCGGTACAGGCGGTGCTGGAGCACGAAGCTCGTCCCGCCGAGGAACATGAAGAGAATGGCGGCGCCCTCCGCCCAGGGGTTCTCCCACACGCCCGCGGTATGGGTGGAGAACCCTCCGGTCGAGAGGGTCGTAAAGGCATGGTTGATGGCGTCGAACAGGGTCAATCCCGCGGCCCAGTACGCCAGCACCGCCACCAGGGTGACGACCGTGTAGAGGCTCCACAGCAGCCGGGCGGTTGCCGTGATCCTCGGGAGCAGCTTTTCCGGGATTGGCCCCGGGAACTCGGCCCGGAAAAGGTGCGCTCCCCCCACGCTCGGGCGCTGCACCACCGAAACGAACAGCACGATGATGCCCATGCCGCCCAGCCACTGCAGCATGCTGCGCCACAGGAGCAGGCCCCGAGGCAGGCCCTCGATCCGCTGCAGCACCGTGGCTCCCGTCGTCGTAAACCCGGAGACCGACTCGAAAAACGCGTCAACCGGCCCCAGCACGCCGGCCAGGACGAACGGCACAGCGCCCAGCACGCCCGCCAGCAGCCACCCGAACGTCACGATGACGAAAGCGTCCCGCACCCGCAGTTCGTCGCCGGCAGCCGCTTCGGCCGGCTCCAGAGCCTCGGCCTGCGGCCCGTTCTGGGCGCCCGCTGGCAGCCCGGCCCGCTCTCGCCAACGGCGAACGTTACACCTCACCCACCGCGGGGCCCGGCGCACGGAGGCCGGCCCACCGCCAAGCGCGACCCCCACCACCGCCGCGAGCGCCGCCGAAGCGAGGAAGGTCCCCGGAGCCGTTCCGTTCACCAGGGCCAGCAACAGAGGGAGCGTCATGAAGGCGCCAAGCAACAGTGCCAGATTGCCCAGAACGTGCCCGATGGTTCGCCAGTGCATGATTGGCTCGCTTCGGCGGACGCGCTTATGACTGGCGCCGCAGCTCGGCCGGTTCCCGCCCTTCGAACAGCGCCTCGAGGCGCGGCACCGCTTCCGGGAGGGCGAAGACGATGAGGTGGTCGTCCGGGAGCAGAACCGTCTCCCCCGTGGGGATCAGCACCTCGCCATCCCTGACCACGGCGCCCACCACGGCATCCCGGAGTCCGCTGAGCGACTTTAGCGGCCGGTTTGCGGCGGGGGCGCCCTCTCCGACCATCAGTTCCAGCACCTGGGCCTTGCCTTCCTCCAGGATGGAGAGGGAGAGGACGTGGCGGGGGTTGAGCAACTGCAAGGCGGTGGCAGCGGCCAGAAGGCGCGGCACCACCACGGCGTCCGCACCGGCCCGCTCCGCCAGCGGCACGTAGTCCTCCCGCGAGACGGAGACGATCACCTCTCCGACCCCCAACTGCTTGGCGATCATCGCGGCCAGCAGATTGGTGTGATCTTCGGAGGTGACGGCCACCAGCACGTCGGAGTTGCCGACCATCTCGTCGCTCAGCACGTCGATGCGCTCACCGTCGCCGCAAATGACGAGCACCCCGGGGAGTTCTTCGGCCAGCTGGTTGCAGCGTGCAGGGTCCCGATCGATGAGCTTCAGGTGCAGGCCTCGCTTCACAGCCGGCAGCAGGAGTTGAGCCAGCGGAAACCCGACCTTCCCGCCACCGATAATCGTCACTTCTCGCACCGCGCGGCCCGGCAGGCCGGCCATCATCCGGAACTCGGCCGCGCTCCCCGCCTTCCCCACCAGGTAGACGCGGTCGCCCGGCTGCAGCCGAGCGCTCCCGTCCGGGATCGAGACGTGGCCTTCCCGCACGACGGCTGCGACGAGACAGGGCGGGTTGACCTCCTGGAGCGTTCCCCTGGCGAGCGGCGCGTCCTCTGACACCTTGAGCCCGACGAGCACGACGCGGCCATCGGCGAAGAAGTCGATGTGGGTAGCCAGGGGGGCGCGCACCAGGCGCGCCACTTCGAGGGCCGTAAGCCGATCCGGGTTGATGACCGCGTCCACACCGATCTGGCGGAGCCAACGGGTATAGGGAAAGCTCCCGGCATACTCTGGGCTTCGGATGCGGGCCGCGCACAGCGGACGGCTCGGGAGCCGTTGAAGCAGCTGAGCTGGCTTTGCTCGCGAACCCATCCCGCCGGCCCTCGGCTCATTCCGGGCGGCGGCCATGTGTTTGGCCGTCACGCAGGCGATCATGTTGACCTCGTCAGCCTCGGTGACGGCCAGCACCAGATCGGCTCGCTCGACGCCTGCTTTCTGCAGCACGGCGGGGCTCGCCCCGTTGCCATAAACCGTGAGAACGTCGAGCCGTTCGCTCACCTCCTGGAGGCGGGCCTCGTCGCGGTCGATGACCGCAACGTCTTCTCCCTTCTCGGCGAGCCGCTTGGCCACTTCGAAGCCGAGCTTGCCGGCTCCGATGACGATGACGTGCAAAATGACCTCGTCTCCTGCAGGGCCGGCACAGGGTCCAAAGCCCCCCGGCCCGGTGACCCCGCAGGATGGTTCGCTATGTTGGTTTGTATGCCTTCTGCCCGAACGCTTGGGGGACTCTGCGTGATAACATGGTGGCGGCCGGTAGACTTAAACCCCCTCTCTGTCGCGTGTGGCAGCCACCCGGCCCGTGCATGACGGTAGACGGCCAGCCGCCGGCAGCAGGGGCGGGAGCCGGCTGAACAGCGGGCCTGGTATGCTCTAGGCGCCATGACTGGCCTTTCGGTTCTGTCTGAACGGCTGGATGGCCTCACCCGCGAGGGTGACCTCTATGAAGCGTTGCCCGCAAAGCGTGTGCGGTGCCGGGCGTGCGCCCATCGGTGCGTCATCCCACCGGGCCGGCGGGGCGTCTGCCGCGTGCGCTTCAACCGGGAAGGCCGGCTTTTTGTCCCCTGGGGTTACAGCGCCGGGGTCGCCGTTGACCCCGTGGAGAAAAAGCCGTTCTTCCACATGCTCCCGGGCTCACAGGTGCTCACCTTCGGCATGCTCGGGTGCAACTTCCGCTGCGCGTACTGTCAGAACTGGATTACGTCCCAGGCGCTGCGCGACCCGGCAGCGGGCTGGGCGGTGGAGGAGATTTCACCCGAAGCGCTGGTGGCGGCGGCACGGGAGTTCGGCGCAGAAGGGGTGGCAAGTTCATACAACGAACCCCTGATAACGGCCGAGTGGGCGGCTGCAGTGTTTCGTGAGGCGAAGGCGGCCGGGCTCCGGACCGCCATGGTGAGCAACGGGTACGGCACAGGTAAGGTCCTCGAGTACCTGCGCCCGTGGTGCGACGCGTTGAAAGTCGATTTGAAGACCGTGCGGGACCCGCAGTACCGCCGCCTGGGCGGGCGCGTGGACCCCGTGCTGGAGACAGTTCGCCTGGCTCAGGAGATGGGGTTGTGGGTCGAGGTTGTGACGCTCGTCGTCCCCGGCTTCAACGACAGCGACGCCGAACTGGCCGAGGCAGCCGAGTTCATTGCTTCCGTCAGTCCGGACATCCCGTGGCATGTAACGGCGTTTCACCCCGACTATCGAATGGGCGACGTTCCCCCGACCGACGCCGCCAGGCTCCTCGAGGCGGCCCGGACCGGCGAGAGGGCCGGCCTGCGCTTCGTGTATATGGGGAACGTACCACCATGGCTTGCCGGGCGTTTCGAGACGACCTGGTGCCCGCACTGTCATGAGCCCGTGGTGGAGCGCCGGGGCTTTCGCGTGGTGGCCAACCGGCTCGGCCCGAGGGGCAAGTGCCCGCGGTGCGGCAGCCGGGTGCCCGGTGTGTGGGCCTGAGGAGGCGATCTTTCAGAAGGGCCAGAGCCCGTCCGCGTCGTAAGACCCCACGCGAACGCTGCGAAAACGTTCTTCTTATTGCAGCAACAGATCGCAATCGCATTAAGGCGAGGTGGGTCGTATGCCCCGGACGGTTGGAGTTCTCACCGGCGGTGGAGATGTGCCGGGCCTCAACCCGTGCATCAAGGCCGTGGTGCTCGGTGCTCTGGAAGCCGGCTACCGAGTCCTCGGCATACGGCGAGGCTGGGGAGGGCTTGTAAACTACAACCTGGATGAGCCGTCCACCCACGACTACTACATTCGCGAGCTTCACCGCAACAACGTTCGCACCATCGACCGCACCGGCGGCACCATCCTCCACACCTCCCGCACCAACCCCCAGCGGGTGGACGCTCAGTCCGCCCCGGACTTCCTCCGGACGTCGTCCTGGGGCAAGGCTCTGGACGACAAGGGTGCCAAGGATTACACCGACTACGTTCTCAAGGTGATCGAGCACCTGGGCATCGACGTGCTCGTCACCATCGGCGGCGACGACACGCTCAGCTACAGCGTGCGTCTCCACAGGGAAGGCGTGCCCGTCGTCGCCATCCCGAAGACGATGGACAACGACGTGTTCGGCACCGACTACTGCATTGGCTTCTCCACGGCCGTCACCCGCAGCGTGGAGTTCATCACCAACATGCGCACGTCCGTCGGCTCGCACGAGCGCATCGGCGTCGTCGAGCTGTTCGGCCGAAACTCCGGCGAGACGAGCCTCATCAGCGCCTACCTGTCCTACGTGGACCGCGCCATCATCTCCGAGGTGCCGTTCAACATCCACAGGCTGTGCGAGTTTCTGCTGGAGGACAAGCGCAACAATCCCTCCAACTACGCCATCATGACCATCTCCGAGGGCGCCACGATGGAGGGCGGCGAGGTCGTGGAAAGCGGGGAGGCCGACGCCTACGGCCATCGCAAACTGGGCGGCATTGGCCTCATCACCGCCGAGGAGATCAAGCGCATCACAGGCCAGCGGATCATGTACCAGCAGCTTGGCTACCTGATGCGTTCCGGTGCGCCCGACTCCCTGGACCGCATGGTGGCCATGTCGTTCGGCAACCTGGCAGTGCAGCTCATCCTCAAGGGCGAGACGGGGAAGATGGTGGCGCTACAGGGCGGCCGGTACACGTCGGTGCCCATCGAGACGGTCATGGCCGGCAAGAAGCGGGTCGACGTGGCCAACTTGTACGACGCAGAGAACTACCGGCCGAGGGTCCGGGACTTCGTGGGCATGCCGATGTTTCTGTATTGAGGCAACCGCCGGAGCGGGGAGGCGCCGGCCCCTGGCCCATGCGGGCCAGCCGGTGGGCGGCGCCTGATAGCCCTGGTCAGCACCGGCTGCCGCCTGCTACAGGGTTCCCAGAAGCAGGCTCAGCCTGACGTTCGGGCCGGTGAAGGCCGCGGGCCTCCCGGGCACGGTCCCCCCGGTGACGTTACCCCATTGGGCGTTCCAGAAGTCCGTCGCCAGCGGATACCCGGCGCTCAGCTCGAGCGCAGCGGAGTCCCCCGCCATAAACTGGAGGGTTACCTGCGGTTCGAGTAGCAGCATGTACCGGCTCCAGTGCACCCCGGTTGCCTCGTCAAGCGAGGTGGGCCTGTTCCGGTAGACCTCCAGGCGCACCTGAGACAGGCCCATCGCTCCGCCCCCGAGCAGCCGAACGCGGCCCCCGCCCAACACGCGCCACAGCAGACCCACGCGGGTGTCTTCGAAGGTCAGCCGGGACAGTTCCCCGCTCGGCCCGCTGCTTTCGAAGGTGGCCCGCGCCGAACCCGCACGGAACTGAAACTGCGGGGAGCCCCCGAAGGCGCCCCAGCCGAGCGCCCACGCGGTCTCAGGCAGCCGGGGAAGGCCGGGGTCGAGTTGGGCGTTGATCTCCGACACGTTCACGCGCCGGTACACGGCCTCGCCGTACACGCCTCCCGCCTCCGAGCCTCCGTCGAGGCCGCTTCGCGCGAGGGCGGCAGCCGCCGTTCCCATGAGGAAAATCGCAGCCAATACGGCCAGGACGACAACCGCCGCCGGGGACGAGGCAGCCCCTGCTCGCCGAAGTATCTTCATGCGCAGTCCCTCCCAAAGGTGTATCAGGTCGTTTGGGTTCTCGATAGCGATGCCGTGACGCCAAACAGCACGTGCGCCGGCCTGACGCAGATTTGCAGCTTTCCGGTGGTTTCTCTTACCATCCAGGAGAGGAAATCCCTGCAAGCTGTCGTCGACGGCCGCACTTCACACGCATTGCCGGCGTAGCTTGGCTCATGCCCGGGGACCTTCGGGCGGGACGGGAGTCTGAGTGAGCAGTCACGCCCCCGGGCGGGAGCGCGATGACGGGCGAGGCTTATGATCCCGCCGAGCAGCGACAGTTTCTTGCGATCGTCAGGATCTACGAGCAGCTGTTTCGGAAGCGGCCCGAGTCCGTGCTGCAGTTGGGCTGTGGAACATGTATCGGGATCTCCACGTTGCGGGCGCGGGGCATCGAGGCGGCTGGCACCGAAAGCTCCGCAGAACTCCTCTCCGGGCCGTTGGACGACAATCCCTACATTGTCCGGCCCGTCGGGTACAGGGTGCCGCTGGCCACCGGGTCGTACGACCTCGTCTTCTCCATGCGCTACCTGGACCGCTTCGGATGTGAGCACGTTGCGGGGGTCGTAGCCGAGCACCTCCGCTTAGCCCGTCGCCTGGCGTTTATCGGGCTTCCAGGCTCCGATGCCGGCATCGATGCCCGTCGCTCCCCGTGCCGGCGCCGTATCGGGTGGTGGCGTTCTCTGCTCCATTGGCTGGGAGCGGAGGTGGTGGGGGAATCGTCCGGGGGGCTGTTCGCCGTCGCCGGGCGGAACCGCTTCACCGAACGGCGCGAAACGCAATCTTCCAGGACGCCCTCGGTCCCCATCAAGGCCCCCTCAACCTCCGTCGTGATCCCGTGCTACAACCTGGCCGCCTATCTGCCCGAAACCCTGGAGTCGGTGCTCAACCAGACCCGGACGGACTGGGAGGCCGTCGTGGTGAACGATGGAAGCTCCGACAGCACGCGCGAGGTGGTGCGGGACTTCCTGCGCCGGCACCGAGATGGCCGGTTCCGGTACGTGGAACAGCGGAACATGGGGCTACCCTCGGCACGCAACACGGGGATCGAGCATGCGACGGGCCAGTTCATCCTGCCGCTCGATGCCGACGATCTGCTGGAGCCGACCTTTCTCGAGGAGACGGTGGAGGTGCTCGAGACCTTCCCGGAGTTTGGCATCGTGTACACCCACCTGCGGGCGTTCGGCAGCGAGCAATGGGAGGCAGCGTGCCCGCCCTGGCATCCCTGCCGCCTTGTCCGGTACAACCGGCTCCCCTACGCGAGCCTGTACCGCCGCGAGGTCTGGGAGAGCACCGGCGGGTATGACCCGGCCATGCGGGAGGGGTACGAGGACTGGGAGTTCTGGGTGTCGGCCGCAGAGCGGGGATGGCGGGGCACGTGTGTTCCGAAGAGGCTGTTCCTGTACCGGCGAAGGCCGGGCTCCATGCTCTCCAGGGCCTATCTCGTGCATGAGCAACTAGTCGCCCGGATCCGCTCCAAGCACGGGCAGTTCGTTGCCGACTGCCTGACGGGGCGGGCACCCTGAGGGGCGCGGCGAGCGTTCCGAGACGGGCTGGCCGCCTCGGCCTCGCCAGGATGTGTGGCTCGTCAACAGCATCGCCGCCGGGAGGCGCCGCGGCGCCATCCCGGCAGCGAAGGGAAGCCCCGTCCTGTTCTCGCTACGGCCCTACGGAATCAGCGTAGGCAGGGGCGTTGGGCACAGGCGCACGGTCTGCGGTGGCGGCGTCGGCGGGCACGGCGGCAGCGCCTGGGTGCAAGTCCTCGGGATGCAGGGCTCGGCCGGCACACAGAGCTTGATCGGAGCTTTCGACTCGAACTGCAGACAGATGGTCTGCTCGCAACAGACCGTGGTGCCGTCGGGCGAGATCTGGCATGGCCCGCACTCGCCGGACACCTCGACCTGTTTCGTGGTTCCGGGCGGCGCGAACAGCGAAGTCGTATGGAAGGAACTGGCCATCACCGTGAAGGTGCAGCGAACCGTGCCGTCCGGGTTGAGGATCGTGATCGTCTTGGTCTTGTCGACCCGTGCCGTGATGGTGTGGATGTTCCCCGGTCCCGGTGTTTGGGTGACTATCGTAGCCGTGTAGGTCGCAGTGCATGTCGCGGTGCTGCCGGGAGGAACCGGCGGAGCGCACTCCGGCGGTATCGGAAAGCAGTCGGTCTCGCTCAACGGCTTGACACACCAGTCAAAGACCTTCAGGGCCAGAATGCACGTTTGCTTCTTCAGGGACGGCAACTCCGTTGGCAGCGGGATCTGACTGACATCGACGAGGTCAATGCCCTCCATGGGCTAGCTTCCCCTCTTTCCCCCAAAGCGGGAGTCTACAGCGCTGGCATGGTATGAGGAGGGGCTCCGGGCGGCCTGATTCCGCAGAACCATTTATTCCCTAGTGAGAGTGGAGGAGGAGCCTTTTACAATGAGCGGCAGGCATGGCACATCCTGGGGGGATGAGTGAAGTGCCTCGCAAGCTTCGCAGCGCCCGGTTCCTGGTCGGTCTCTTCCTGCTGCTCGCCACGGCGGGCCTGGTTCAGCCGGATACGGCTGAGGCGTCCAGCTCGATCTACAACTGGAAGTACTATCAGCAGTACCGGCCCAACGGCTCGTCGGTGGTCGAGACTCCTTCGGTTCCGTCTTCCCCTCCGGCCCCCTCGCAGCCTCCGGCCCCACAGCAGCCCCCGACCCAGCCCCCGGCTCCCCCCGCTCCGGTCGGTACCCAAGAAGCGCTAATGGTCGGTCTGATCAACCAGGAGCGCGCCCGGGTGGGAGCGGGGCCGCTTGAGCTTGACCCGGTCCTCAGCGACATGGCTCTCCGAAAAGCCCAGTACATGGCCGCCAACGGGTACTACAACCATTACGTGCCGGGTTACAACTACCCCTACCTCGCCGAGAACCTCACGGGCGCCCCGAGCGTGGAAATGGCGCACTGGCTCCTGCTGGGAAGCCCGGCCCACGCCAGAACCCTTCGCGACCCGCGGTACACGGGGGTCGGTATCGGCATCGCGGGCGACCGCAGCGGGGGCGTTCTCGTGATTCAGCTTTTCAGGTAGACAAGCCCCTTCGGGCATCAGGGCTGTCATTGCACGACCAGGACTCAGGAGGGGGCCCTGAAGGGAGGGCCCTTCCTGTTTGCGCGTCATACCATGGAGCGCCGGCCGTTCCCGGGACGGGGCGAGGGTCAGTTTTTCCCCGCTCGCAAGAGGGAGATGATGTTGCATGGGCTGCAACTGCAGCCAGCCTCCAGCCGGCGCGCCCCTGTCACGCGATGAGGGGTCGGCAGCAGTTGACTACGGTGCGGCCCTGTTCGACAGTGGATCGCCGCAGGCTGGCGCCAGGCGCATCCCCGGTGAGAATGCGCCAGCGCGACCCGCTCACATGGCTTCGCCACCGGAGGACCCTCAGGGCCCGTTGGGTGACATCGTGTCCCGTTCCTCGGTAATGTTTCCCGATACCGATCTGGAGGGGTTGTACCCGGACCGTTTGATTCGGGAAGCCCAACAAGCCGCCCGAGCACCCGCCGCGCCAGAAGCGCCGCGCCTGCGGCCTGGCCCCCGGGTGACCCCGGAGCCGGCTTCCCAAGAGCCTGCCGTTCCAGCGGGTGTACCCCGATCGCCCGGCAGGGAACGAGCCCTTCACTCATCCGGCCCGTCCGGCTCCCGCCGCCACGAGCCTGAGCGTCGCGGATTCCTCAGCCGGCTGGCATCAAAAGTGCCCCTCAGCCAGCCGGCCGGGAGGCCTCCCGAGTTTAGCATCATCATTCCCAACAAGGACGAGGGGGAACTTCTCATCCGGACGGTTAAGTCCGTCCTGGAAAGCGAAGGGCCTTCGTTCGAGGTTATTGTGGTGGACGACCGTTCCAAGCATCCGCCGGAGCTCAACGGCCTGTGGCCCAACGTATTCCAGATCGAGGGCCCCGGCCTGGGCGTGGCGCCGGCACGCAACGCGGGCGCAGAAATGGCAAGAGGAAGGTACCTGGTGTTTCTGGACGGCCACGTGCTCGTGCCGCCTGAGTGGCTCACGGTCATACTCAATGCCTTCCGGGCCGCCCCCCACCTGGCGGCCATGAGCCCCGGAATCGCGGTGGAGGGGGATCCCGAGAACGCGGGGTATGGACTCACGTGGGATGACCGGCTGAGCATCCAGTGGCTTGCGAAGCCCGGGCGGGATATCGCCGAAGTGCCGCTCCTTCCCGGCGGGTGCGTGGCCGTGCGAAGCGATATCTTCAAGGTCAGCGGCGGCTTCAATCGTGGCTTTCGCGGCCACGGCTACGACGATCAGGAGTTCTCACTGAGGCTGTGGCTGTTGGGACACCGCCTGGCCTGCCTGGGCAAGTTGACCGTCATTCACCGGTTCAGATCGGAGTTCCCTTACCGCGTCGATCCCTGGCAGCACTACTACAACCTGCTCCGGATGGCTGTATGCCATTTCAACGAGGAGCGCATCGGTAAGGTGCTGTCGATCGTCAATGAGAGCGTTGACCCGACTCTCCTGCTGGCCCGCATCCTGACGGATGACACGGGTGAGGATCGCCGCCGGTGGCTCCAGGCCCGGGCCCATGACGACGACTGGTTCATGAGCCACTTTGGCATCCCGTTTTAGGCCGCCGGGGGCGCGCTCAGGGGAGGACCGCCTTGGCCCTTTGCTTTGCCATCCCTGCCCACGAATGTCCTGAGTGCCTGGAAGATCTCCTGGCCAACATACGGCACTTCTGTCCCGGAGCCGTTCCCGTGGTCTACAACGGCAGCGGTGACCCGACGCTGTTCGAGGGGATATCCGCACCGATCTGCCCTTACAGCAAGAAGGTTGCCTGGGGCCGGCTCGAGCGGTGCGTTCTGGAGTCGATGGTCTGGGTGACAAGGGAAGGGATTCCCTTCGACTTCTTCGTCGCCCTGGACTCCGACGCCCTGTTCATCAACCACGGTTATGAGGCGCTGCTTGAGCGGGAGCTCCGGGACGCGGAGTACATGGGGGTCGACTTTCGATCCGTGGATCACCCGGCGATGCCGTGGAGCCCGGGCCGAATGGCCTGGGCGGAATGGGATCTGTGGCGGCCCCTGCTGGGAGCCGAGCACCCATACGGGGCTTTTGCCGTAGCCCAGACGTTTCGCCGAAGCCTCGTGGAACGCATCGTCTCGCACCCCCGCCTGCGGGAAATCCTCGCCGCCATGAGGTTGAGCCACGTGTTTGCGCTGGAGGAAGTGCTGTTCCCCACCCTGGCGGTGGCGCTCGACGCCCGCCCGAAGCCGTATCCGACCATCTACTCCTTCGCCGTCGTCTTCCGCCGCGGCGATCCGTTTACGCTGGAGGAGGCCCGGGAGCTCCGGGGGGTGCCCGATTGCCACCTGATCCATCCCGTGGCGAGGACCATGAGCGACCCGGTTCGAAGCTGGATCCGCCGCCTTTCGGGGTACGGCAAAGCCGGGCCTCAGGGATTGAGCCGGCCGGGTCACATAAGGAGGTTGTCGAGGGCTGCCGATTCATATCCGGGTGAGCAAACACGGGTCGACTGGCCCAAGGAAGGGGCCCGCTGAATGGATGCCGGATCCCGGGTGCCTCCCGCCTCTTTTGAGCAGGTGATCGACTTTTCCCGGCGCCTCGATTCCCTGGAGGAAGTTGGCCAGCTCTACGACGTGCTCGTCCGGTGGGCCGCCTCGGTTTCCCGTGCGGCCCGGGCCGAACTCTGGGTTCGCGAGCCGGACGGAACCACGGTTCGAGTTAGGGAGCGGGTCGATGCGGCAGGCGCGCCTCCCTCTCAAGGAGGTCAGCCGGAGGGGGTGACGCGGTCCGAGTTCGTGCTGGCGTCCGGAGGCCAGATCCTGGGGCAGCTTCTCCTCGAAGGGCTGCATCCCGCCCCCGAACTCGTTCGCGTGCTGACCGCGCAGGCCGCCGCCACGATGGCTTACCTCCAGGCCCGGCGCAACCTGAAGCGCAACCTGGTTCAGGTGGTGACGGCGCTGGCGGCGCTGGTGGAAGGCAAGGACCAGTATACCGAAGACCATTGCCATCACATGGCCGAACTGGCCCTCCAGCTGGGCATCCGCATGGGCCTGCCGCCCGGACGGCTCGATCAGCTCACGTACGCGGCGATTCTGCACGACATCGGCAAGGTCGGGGTTCCGGACCAGATCCTGGGGAAAAAGGGTCCCCTCACCGAGTCTGAGTGGGAACTGATGCGCCAGCACCCCACCATCGGCGCGAAGGTGCTCGAACGCATCGACTTCCTGAAGGATGCGGCCGAGATCGTCGAGCAGCACCACGAACGCTACGACGGCACCGGCTACCCGAAAGGCCTGGCGGGCGAGGCCATCCGGCTCGAGGCGCGGATCCTCGCGGTCGTGGACGCCTACGACGCCATGGTGACGACGCGCCCGTACCGGAAGGCCATGACCCGGGCCGAGGCCGTCGAGGAACTGCGCCGGTGCGCCGGCAACCAGTTCGATCCGGCCGTGGTTCAGGCGCTCATCGATACGCTGCGCTTGTGACCGTGGCGACGGCAGGATAGGCTGCCCTGCAGAGGAACTGTCTTCCTGACGCGGGGATCCTACCAGGCTGGGGTGAGGCCCATGACGGACAAAGCGGGCAATCCTCCATCGACCGCCGGGCGGCTCTCAGAGAAGGACCTGGCCGGCCTTCACGATGTGGTGTCGTTGTGGGAACAGCACGCCGAACAGCTCGAACGAAGCATGGCCGAAGTCGTAAAGCACTCCCCCGAGCTGGCGCCCGTTTTGCAGCCGGGGGACACCGCGGCGGCCGCGCGGAGGGCTCAGCGCCGGGAGCTCTTGAAGGACGGCCTTCGCAAAGGTGACATCGGCGAGTACCTCGAAGCCACCCGGGAGCAGGCCCGCACGCTGGCGGCCCAGGGCGTCAAGTTTTCGGCCGTGGTAGGGCTCATCACGGGGGTGGCACCGCTCGTGGACGAGATGCTGGTCGAGGCATACGCCGAGGACCGGCCTCGCCTGGCCAGGGCTCTGGCGGCCCTGGAGCGCCTTGTCGGCCTCGTGGTCGGGACGATGGGCGCCGAATACACCCAGGTGCGGGAGACCCTGCTCGAAGAGGCGCACCGCAGCGTTCTGCGGGAGCTCACCGTCCCGGTGGTGCCCATATGGCAGGGCGTGCTGGTGGTGCCGCTCGTGGGCGTGCTGGACAGCACGAGAGCCCGGCAGATGACCGAGCGGCTGCTGGACGAGATCGTCGAGCGCCGGGCCCAGGTGGCTATCGTGGACATCACGGGCGTACCCGCCGTGGACACGCAGGTCGCCGATTACCTCATCCGCGCGGTCAAGGCGGCCAGGCTCCTGGGTACCGCCAGCGTGCTCGTGGGCATTCGGCCCGCCATCGCGCAGACCCTGGTTCACCTGGGCGTCGACCTGAGGGACGTCCAGACGGAAGCCAATCTGCAAACCGGGCTGGAGTACGCGTTCCGGGTGCTTGGTTTTCGCATCGAGAGGGAGTTGGGCCGTGGCTGACGGGTCTGAGGTCCCCCTGCTCCTGCTGCGGGGCTTTCTCCTGGTGCCCATTCAGACGGAGCTTCACGATCAGGCCGCGCAAGCTTTGCAGCGGCGCATCCTGGAAAAGCTGGAGCAAACCAAGGCCGAGGGGCTCCTGATCGACGTGACCGCACTGACCGTGGTGGACTCTTTCCTGGGGCGCCTGCTGCGGGATACGGCCGTCATGGCGCGCATGATGGGCGCTTTGACCGTGCTGGTGGGGCTCAGGCCCGCGGTGGCCATCACGCTGAGCGAGCTGGGACTCGATCTCCCGGGCGTTCACACCGACCTCGACCTGGAACGGGGATTGGCGTGGCTGGAAGAGCAGAGACGGCGGAAGCAGGGGCTTCACAGCTCCGGCGGCTCAGCGTAAGAATCCAGGGTGGCGAGACGACCGTCGTCGTCGCGGTTCGGGGCGCAGCCCGCGAGGTGGCGCGTGAACTCGGCTTCAGCGTGGTCGACCAGACCCGGGTCGCCACGGCGGTCTCCGAGATCACCCGCAACATTGTCATGTATGCCGAGTCCGGGCAGATCACCATCAGCGAGGCCCGGGGCGGGCAGCGCATTGGCATCGAGATCCTGGCAGAGGATGAAGGGCCGGGCATCCAGGACCTCGAGCTCGTCATGCGCGGGGGGTACAGCACCTCGGGAGGCTTCGGCCGGGGGATCGCGGGCGCCAGGGCTTTGATGGACGAATTCTACCTGGAGAGCGCGGTGGGGAAGGGGACCCGAGTCCTCATGCGCAAGTGGCTGGACTGATGGGGCGTGGCGAGCGCTGGCGGCACCGGGCCGGGGCTCCTTCTCGAAATCGAGCGCGAGCGCCACGTCTATGAGGCGCGCCTTCGGGCTCGCGAGCTGGCCGAAAGCCTGGGGTTCGGCCTGTACGACCTGGCGGCCATTGAGACGGCGGTGGCGGAGCTCGCCACCAACATCGTCCGGCATGCCGGCCGCGGGCTTCTTTTGGTGCGCCCGCGTCCGGATGCCGCGCCACCGGCGGCTTTGGAGATCGTGGCGCGCAACCTCGTGCCTGGTCCTTCGACGCAGGCGCAGCAGACCGGACGGCGGGAGGGCCTCGGAATCGGGCTGTCCGGGGTTCGCCGCCTGATGGACGAGGTCCGGGTCGAGTACCTGAAAGACGGGGCGCTCCAGGTAACAGCCGTCAAATGGTTGCCGGGCAGGAGGCCCCCGGTTCTCTCTGAACCCATCGGGGTCATCGACGTCTCGGCTCGCTACCGGGTGGAGGCGGCGGCGCGGCCGTCGCGAACCGATAGGGTGAGCGCGGACGGGTACGTCGTCAGGGAGCAGGGCGGCCACCTGGTGGCCGCTCTGGTGGACGTCCTGGGGCACGGCCCGGAGGCCGCCGAGGTGACTCGGCTGGCCAAAGAGGTGCTCCTCCAGGACCTCCCTCTAGAGCCTGACGAACTGGTCCAGCGGCTGCACCGGGTGCTCAGGGGCACGCGAGGGGCCTGCGTGGCGGCGGCGTCCGTCACGCCGGACGGGCGTCTGCTCTCGTGGGCCGGGGCCGGCAACGTTCGGCTGCGCCTGTGGCACGGGCCGCAAGCCACCCCCGTGTACCTCCCCGTACGCCCGGGAATCGTCGGGTACAGCGTGGAGCACCTCCACCCCCAGAGCACGCCCGTCGAGTCTCCTGCGTGCCTCCTGATGGTGACCGATGGGGTCAAGGAGGAGGCGCTCGACGAGCGGCCCGCTGATGCAGCCGGCGTGGTCGAGCGCTTCTCCCGCCCGAACGACGACGCCACGGCCCTGATCATTCGCTGGGGCTAGCCCGTCAGGGCCCCAGACTCGCAGCAACAGGAGGCAAAGAAGGCGGGCATGGCACGTAGCATCATTGTGCTGGTCATGCACGGTGAACCCCCGCGAGACTTCCCGCGCGAAAGCCTCACGGAGTACTTCACGCTCCACGAGCGCCTGCACGTAGCTTC
>JBFMCJ010000039.1 GCA_040754675.1 Bacillota bacterium | reverse complement strand
CCTAAAGGGTCAGGCTCGCAGAATTTCTGGACAGCATCTCGACGATAGTCTGCAGGACGGGGAGGCCGGCCCCGCCGAACGAAACCCCGGGGTCGGCGCCCCATGCGCCGGCTACGGCCTGAGGCGCCGGCCCGGTTGCCCATCCGGTGCATAAGGGGGGGCGGGCGCGGTGCCGTACCTTACGCTGCGCCCCGTACGGTGGCTGGCCTGGCTCTCTGTCCGCGGGTGGCGCCTCTACCGGGATCGCGCCGGCAGGTGGTACGTCGTGAATCGTGAGACGGGCCGTGTCCGTGCGCTACGGCCCCGCCGTCCTCCCGGCCACGACGGACTCGCGGCGTAAACCAGAGGGCCTTCTCTTTTCATCCCGTGGCTCGCAGGAAGTCGTCCACGCCGGCGAGGGCCTCCTCAACGGCCTCGTGCCAGAAGCCGGTTCGGGTGAGGTCAGCGCCGAGGTGGCGGCGAGCCAGGTCTTCCACGGTCATGGACCCGCTATCCTTCAGCAGCGCCACGTACCTGTCCGCAAAGCGGCGGCCCTCGGCGCGTGCGCGGGCGTAGATGCCGGAGCTGAAGAGGAAGCCGACGGTGTACGGGAAGTTGTAAAAGGGCGTTCGGGTGAGGTAGAAGTGAAGCTTTGACGCCCAGAACAGAGGATGGTACTGCCCCAGCAGCCCGCGGTAAGCGGCCTTCTGCGCTTCCAGCATCAGGGCGTTGAGGTCGGCGACGCCGAGCGGGCCCTTGCGGCGGGCCTCATAAAACGCCTCCTCGAAGAGGAAGCGCGCATGGATGTTCATGAAGAAGGTGACGGCGCGCTGCAGCTTCTGCTCCAGGAGCTCGAGGCGCTCCCGTTCGTCGGCCGCATGAGCCATCGAGGCGTCGTGCACGATGAGTTCGGCGAAGGTCGAGGCGGTTTCGGCCAGGCTCATGGGGTACCTGCGGGCAAGCACCGGCAGGTCGCGCATGACGTGGGAGTGGTAGGCATGGCCCAGTTCGTGGGCCAGGGTGCGTACCGAGTCGGACGTCCCCCCGTAGGTGGTGAAGATGCGTGACTGCCGGGAGAGGGGGAAGGTGGTGCAAAACCCACCCGGCCGCTTGCCAGGGCGGTCCTCGGCTTCAACCCAGCCTTCCTCGAATGCCTGGCCGGCAAGACTCGCCATGTCCGGGCTGAAGCGGGCGAAGTGGTCCACGATGAACTCCGCGGCCTCGTCGAACGGGATGCGCTGGTCTGGCTGGCCCTCGCTCGCGGGAAGCGGTGCCGTCACGTCGTGCCAGGACAGCGCTTCAACGCCGAGCAATTCAGCTTTGCGCCGCAGGTAGGGGACGAGCCGCTCCTTGCCCTCCTCGACTGCGCTCCACATCGCATCGAGCGTCGCCTGAGAGATGCGGTTGACGTCCAGGGGTTCCTTCAGTACCGACTCCCAGCCCCGGTGGCGGTAGACGCTGAGCCGGTAGCCCGCCAGGTGGTTGAGGGCTGAGGCCAGCAGATCGGCCTGGGCGCCCCACGCCTGCTCCCACAGAGCGAACAGGCGGGAGCGGGCGGCCCGGTCCGCCGTTTGCAGGCGGTTGGCCGCCTGACCTGCCGACAGGTGCACCGTGCGGCCATCCTCTTCGACGGGGATGGTGATGCGTCCCGCCACCAGTTCATAGAGGTCGCCCCAAGCGTAGTAGCCGTCCACCGCCAGATCGGTCACCAGCACTTCCAGGTCCGGCGGGAGCTTCTCCGCTGCCCGCCGCCGCTGCTCGTCCAGGGCGAAGGCAACGGGGCGGAACCGGTCGTCCTCCAGCATGGCCCGCCAGACGGGCTCGGGAAAAGCCAGCAGGCGACGGTCGAAATCCGTCAGAATCGTTGAGAAGTCCGCCTGGAGGCGCGAGAGCCGGGCCACAAGCAGGCGGGCCTGCTCGTCCGTCACGTCCTGGGCCGTCAGACACGTGGCGAAGGAACTGGCCTGCTGCAAGCTTGAGGCCACCTCCTGGATCGCCTCGACGGCCGAATGCCAGACGCCGAACGCGTCCTCGCCGGCGGCGTCGATCCCGGGTGCCGCAAGTCCGCCGATTCGGGTCCGTAGCGCTGCCAGTCCGGCGGTCAATGACTCCAGGTGGCTTGCAAACTGGGGCGAAACGCTACCCCCGGGGAAGAAGACGTCCAGGTTCCATTTCTGCCCGTATGGCCTCGGCATGGCCGGGGTTCACCCTTCCTTTCTACCCAGCCCGGCGACCAGCGGCTAGCCACCGTGCCACCGGCTGACGGTGCGTATCGCGGCTTGTCATGGGCAAACTTATGTGATACACATCTACGTAGATACTTATTGAAGGACTTGATGCCCCTTGTCCACCTCTCTGTCCGGCGTCGCGCCATCGCCCCACTTGCACAGCCTGCTTCGCGTCTTCAAGGCGCTGGCGGACGAAAGCCGCCTCAAGATCCTGGGCATCCTGGCCGGCGGCAGGCGCAACGTCGAGGAGCTCGCCGCGATGCTCGACCTTCGGGCACCCACCGTCTCGCACCACCTCGCGGTGCTGCGGCGGGCCGAACTGGTAGGCATGCGGCCCGAGGGCACCTCTCACGTCTACTTCCTCGAGGCCGAGACCCTGCAGCGCCTGTCGAGGGAGTTCTTTTCGCCCGAAGCGGTGGTCTCCCTCTCACCGCAGATCGAGGGGGACGCCTGGGAGCGAAAGGTGCTCCGGGACCTCTTCGCGAACGGCCGGCTCAAGGAGATCCCGGCCAGCCGCAAGAAGCGGGACGTCATCCTGCGGTGGCTCGCCGGCCGGTTTACGCCGGGCGTGCGCTACAGGGAGGCCGAGGTGAACGAGATCATCAAGCGCTATCACCCGGACTTTGCGACGCTGCGCCGGGAGCTTATCATGAGCCGCCTGATGCAGCGGGAGCGCGGGCTTTACTGGCGAACCGAGCCCCCTGCCCCCGCTGCCACCGGGCCCGGCGTCAGTTGACGTCACCGATGCAGACGGCGCCGTTCGGGGCGAGGCAGCCCAGACCTTCCGGCAGGGTCAGATCCGTCCGCTGACTTGAACGAGGTGGCCCGGGCGAATCTCCCGGACACCGTACAGCCACGCCACCGGGATCCGCTGCCGTTGCCCGTGACGGGCGACAAGCTCGGCCATGAATTCGGTGTAAGCCTGTCTCTGCGCCTCTCCGATGGTCCGGGCCAGCCGGTCGAAGGGGGAATCGGTCAGCGGGTTGACGGAGTCTTGAAGGCCCCACAGCACTGAAGATAGTATAATCCTGATTAGACTAATCAAGCTATAGGAACGAGAGGACCCCCCACCATGGCCCCGGACGTTTCGCGGGCCTTCGTTGATCGCGAATACGAACTCAACCTGCTCGAGGAGCAGTACCGAACGCCCGGTGCCTCCCTTTTTATCCTTTACGGCCGCCGGCGCGTGGGCAAGACCGAACTGCTGCGCCGCTTCGCAGGCGAAAAGAGGCATATCTTCCTCGTCGCCGACCAGGCGCCTCCGGCCGTACACCTTGGGGAGTTCTCGCGACGAACCTGGGCGCTGGTTCACGGCGAGGCGCCGGAGACCTTCAGCTTCCCTTCGTGGGACGCCGTGTTCCGATTCGTTGGACAGACGGCCGCTGCTGAGCCTCTTCTCATCATCCTCGACGAGGTTCCTTACCTGGTCGAGGGCGACAAGTCCCTGCTTTCCGTTCTCCAGCGACTGTGGGACGAGACACTCCGGCACACCCGCCTGAAGCTCGTCCTCTGTGGGTCGCTCGTCAGCTTCATGGAACGAGAACTCCTGGGGCACAAAAGCCCCCTTTTCGGCCGCCGGACGGGCCAGTACCAACTGGAGCCCATGACATTCCGCCAGACCGCGGGCTTCTTTCCAGCCCGGGAGGCGGCCTGGCGGATCGGTGCGTACGCCGTTGTGGGCGGCATGCCCGCCTATCTGAGCCTGTTTGTCGGTGAGGACGACCTGGAATCCGGCCTGGTGCGCCACGTGCTGCGGAAGGGCGGCGTGCTGTTCGACGAGCCGCGCTTCGTTCTCATTCAGGAGTTGCGGGAGCCGGCCTATTACTTTGCCTTGCTCGCCGCCATCGCCACCGGGAAAACCCGCCTCAACGAAATCACGAAGGCGGCCCACCGACCGGATCGCGGCGCAGCTTCCCGGGACCTCGATATCCTGCGCGCCATGGGCCTGGTGGAGCGCGAAGTGCCGGCCACGGAACCGGCGCCCGAACGGAGCCGCCGGGGTACCTACCGGCTGAAGGACAACTTCCTGCGCTTCTGGTTCCGGTTCGTCTATCCTTACCGGACGGAACTGGAAACGGCGGGCCCGGAACTGGTGCTGGAGCGGTTCATCCGCCCGAGGCTGAACGAGTTTGTGGGGCAGGCGTTCGAGGAGATCGCGCGCCAGCATCTGCGGGAGCTGGCGCGCCAGGGCAACTTGCCGTTCCTCCCGTCCCGTATCGGCCGCTGGTGGAACCGAACCACCGAGATCGACGTCGTCGCGTTGAACCCGGAAGACGGCCAACTCCTGGTCGGCGAAGCCAAATGGTGGGCGGCCCCGGTGGGACTCAACGTGCTGGCCGAGCTTGAGCAAAAGGCCCGGGACCTGATCGCCCACTCTTCCGGCCTCTGGAAGCGACCGCCGGCCGTCCATTACGCTCTTTTCAGCCGCTCCGGCTTCACGCCGGAACTGCAAGAGCGCGCTTGCAAAGAACGTGTCTTGCTCGTCGGCCTCGGCGACCTGTGACGGCTTGGGTTTTCGCCTTACTTGCCGATGTCGGTGCGGTACTGCATCCCGGCGAAGTGGACGCGCGCCGCCGTTTCGTAGGCGCGGCGGCGAGCCTCTGCGCGGGAGGCTCCCAGCCCGACGACGTTGAGGACTCGTCCGCCGGCGGTCTCAATCCAGCCGTCGGGTCTTGCGCGACTTCCGGCGTGAAAGACCAGGCTGCGGGGCTGTTCCCCGGAGTCCTCCGGCGGCATTCGTTCAATCACATCGCCCGTACGCGACTTGGCGGGGTACCCGGCGCAAGCCAGCACGACGCAGACTGCGTGGCGAACCTCCGCTTCCGATTCGCCCGCTCGCGGCCACAGGGCATGGGGGCCATCAGGCAGCCGGAAGCCGGGAACTCCAGCAGCGGCCATCAGCGCCTCGGCCAGGCTCTCGGGGTCAACCAGCGGCACCTGGGCCTGGGTCTCCGGGTCGCCGGCCCTGCAGTTGAACTCCAGCACGAACGGGCCCTGCGGCGTCAGCATGAGTCCGGCGTAAAGGATCCCGGTAAAGCGCGACCCTGCCGCTGCCAGGGCCTGCAGCGTCGGGTAAACGATGCGGGAGAGGACGTCTTCAAGGCTGACGTGCGCCTCAGGGTCCTCGGCGGCGCCGCCGCCGGCGTTCGCGCGGGCACCCGCGAGCCGCACGGGGGCGACGGCGCCCATGCCCCCCGTGTTCGGCCCGGCGTCGCCGTCCAGGAGGCGCTTGTAGTCGCGGGCGGGGGGGAGCGCCACGGCCCGTTCGCCGTCGGTGATGACCATGATGGAGAGTTCGGAGCCCTGAAGGCGCTCCTCGATAACGACAGTGCGCCCGGCGTCGCCCAGGCTCCGCCTCACCATCAGCGACTCCACGGCTTCGGCGGCCTGCCGAGCCGTGTCGCAGACTAACGCGCCCTTCCCGGCGGCGAGCCCGTCCGCCTTCACCACCAGCGGCCGGTCGGCCTTACGGACGTACGCCAGCGCCCGCTCCGGCTCTGAGAAAATGCGGAACGGGGCGGTCGGGACGCCGGCGCGGTCCATCAGGACCTTGGCGAACGCCTTGGATGACTCGATGCGCGCCGCGGCTCGAGACGGCCCCACCACGAACAGCCCCGCCTCCCGCAGGCGGTCTGCCATCCCGGCGGCCAGCGGCGCCTCCGGGCCGATCACGACGAGGCCCACGTCCTGTTCCCGGGCGAAGGCGATGAGGGAATCGACGGCGCCGGGGTCGGCCAGCTCGACCGGTACGTTGTGGGGCGTCCCCCCGTTGCCGGGCGCCACCCAGACGCGGCTGAAGCGCCCGCTTCGCTCGAGGGCCCACGCCAGAGCGTGCTCGCGGCCGCCGCTTCCGACCACGAGGGCAGGCGGCAATCGCTGCCCGGTCGGCGGCCGCCCGCCTGCCGCCGGCCGCGGCCGTGCCGGCAAGGCTGCCCCTCTCACGCCGGCACCTCCGGGTGCGTGTCGGGTACATCGGAGACGACTCTGGGCCGGGCCACCCCGGCGGCAGGTGCCTGGCGCGGCAGCGGGGGAGGAAGGATGCGGACCCGCCGCCCGTCAAGGGCAAGGCGGCGCTCGGCAAAGAGGCGAATGACCTCCACGTACAGGCGGTGCTCATGCTCCAGGATGCGGGCACTCAGGCTCTCCTCGGTGTCGTCCTCGTGGACGGCCACCGCGGCCTGCAGCACGATGGGCCCGCTGTCCACGCCCTCGTCCACCAGATGCACCGTGCACCCCGCCACCTTCACGCCGTATTCGAGCGCCTGGCGCTGGGCCTCCTTGCCCGGAAAGGCCGGCAGGAGCGATGGATGAACATTCAGGATCCGGTGCCGGAACCGCTCGACGAACGCCGGGCTCAGGATGCGCATGAACCCGGCGAGGCACACCAGCTCTACGCCCGCCGCCTCCAGCCGGCCGGCCACGTGGAGGTCAAAGGCCTCCCTGTCCGGGAAGTGACGCGGGCTCACATGCTCCGCGGGCACGCCTGCCAGGCGCGCCCGTTCGAGTGCGGGGGCATTGGGGCGGTCCGACAAGACCAGCACGACCCGCGCCGGAAGTTCGCCCCGCCGGCAGGCGTCCAGGATGGCCTGCAGGTTCGTGCCGCGTCCCGAGGCCAGCACCCCGAGCCGCAGGGGAGCCGCCGGCGACACGTCCCGGCCCGCGTCAACCCTCCACAATTTCGACCCACCCTCCGGGCGACGGGCGCTTGGCCGAGGGGCCGAACCGCAGGCGGCGGGCAGGCACCCCGCGCTCGGGGGCTGCGCTACCGAAAGGCGAGGGCATGGCCGCCAGCCGGGCCTCCACGGCCCCGACTTCCTCGACGGTGCCGATAATCCACGCCGCCTGGCCGGCGGCCTGCAGGATGGCCACCGCCGCCTCGGCGTCCGCGGCCCTTACGGCGGCGACCATCCCGATCCCCATGTTGAACACCCGGAACATTTCCTCGGTGCCGATCCCGCCCGTCCCCTGGACCCAGCCGAACACCGGCGGCTCCGGCCACCGGCCGCGGTGAACCACCGCCCGGGTGCCCGGGGGCAGCACGCGGGCCAGGTTGTCCGGCATCCCTCCGCCGGTGATGTGGGCAAGGGCGTGCACGTCCACGGCCGACGCCAGCGCCCTGACCGGCTTTACGTAAATGCGTGTCGGTTCGGTGAGCGCCTCGCCCAGGCTCCGCGCTGGCGCCTGCTCCCAGGGAACCGGAGCCGCCAGGTCGGCCCCCGATGCAGCCAGCACCCGGCGCACCAGCGAGAACCCGTTGGAATGCAGGCCCGACGAGGCCAGGCCTACCAGCACGTCTCCCGGCCGAGCCTGCCCCGAGGGCGAGCCTGCCGTCCCGAGCCGGGCGCGTTCGGCCACCCCGACGCAGAAGCCCGCCAGCTCGTATTCGCCTTCTGCGTAAAACCCCGGCATCTCGGCGGTCTCTCCACCGAGCAGGACGCAGCCGGCCTCCCGGCAGCCCTCCGCTATGCCCTCCACGATGGCGGCGGCCACCGCCTCGTCAAGCCGCGGCATCGCCAGGTAGTCCAGCAAAAAAAGCGGCTCGCCGCCGGCCGAGAGCACGTCGTTCACGCACATGGCCACGCAGTCGATGCCGGCCACCCTGTGCCGGCCGAGGGATGCCGTGAGCTTCAGCTTGGTACCGACGCCATCGGCGCCCGCCACGAGCACCGGGTCCCGCGCGCCGGGCGCCGCTTCCCGCAGCGCCAGCAGCCCCGCAAAGCCGCCGACCCCTTCCAGCACCCCGGGGCGGCCGGTGGAACGGGCCAGGCTCTCCAGGCGGCGGACGAGGTCGCCTTTCCTCTCCAGGTCAACCCCCGCCTCACGGTACTGCGAGCTTTCCACGCCTCTCTCTTCTCCCTACCGCGCCGGGCCTGCCGTACCCGTTTGTCGTGCCGGCTCCAGGGCGAGCTTGTCGGAGGCGCCCTCAACCGGGACCGGGTACCGCCCGGTAAAACACGCCACGCAAGCCGGCCCGCCCAGCACCCTCAGCAGCCTCTCCAGCGACAGGAAGGCCAGGCTATCGGCGCCAATCGCCTGCCGGATGGCCTCGACGGAGTGCTCCGAGGCGATGAGTTCGTCGCGGCGGGCCGTGTCCACGCCGTAATGGCAGGGGAACCGGTACGGCGGCGAGGCGATTCGCACGTGAACCTCGGTGGCGCCCGCCTGGCGCAACAGCTCCACGATGCGGCGGGCGGTGGTGCCCCGAACGATGGAGTCGTCCACCAGCACCACCCGACGCCCCTCGACCACCTTGCGCACCGCATTGAGCTTGGCGTTGACCGCCAGCCGCCGCTGCCCCTGCGCCGGCTGGATGAAGGTGCGTCCGATGTAGCGGTTGCGGATGAGCCCCATCTCGAACGGAAGGCCAAGCTGTTCGGCATACCCCATGGCCGCCGACAGGCTGGAGTCGGGAACGCCCGTTACCAGGTCGCCCGGCGCGGGGTGCTCCCGGGCCAGCGCCCGCCCCATCTCCTTGCGCAGGGCGTGAACGCTCTCGTTGAACAGCACCGAATCCGGGCGCGCCAGGTAGATGACCTCGAACGCACACAGCCCGCCCGCCTCGCCGGCGGCCGCGTGGAGCCTTGCCACCGTGCGAATGCCGTGCTCGTCAATGCGTGCGACTTCGCCGGGTTCAACGTCCCGGACCCACGACGCCCCCACCGAATCCAGGGCACAGGTCTCCGAGGCGGCCACCCACACCGGCCGGCCGTTGTCGGGGTTTGTCGCCACGCCGAGGCTCAGGGGTCGGATGCCCAGAGGGTCCCGCGCCACCAGCACCCCGCCGGGGTCGAGCAGGACCAGCGCCCAGGCACCGGCGATCTGCCGGGCGGCCGCCACCAGTGCCGCTTCGGCCGGCCCGCCGTGACGCGCCACCAGGTGCGAAACGACCTCCGTGTCGGTCGTGGTCTGGAAGATGGCGCCGCCCTCCTCGAGCTGATTGCGAAGCGCCGCAGCGTTCACGAAGTTGCCGTTGTGGGCCACGGCCAAAAACCGCCCCCTGAACCGGCTAAGGATCGGCTGGGCATTCTCCAGGCGGGATGCGCCGGTGGTGGAGTAGCGCACGTGGCCGATGGCGACGTGGCCGGGGAGGTGCGCGAGCTGCTCACGGCTCAGCACGTCGGAGACGAGCCCCATGCCCCGGTGCAGGTAAGCCCGCCCGTGGCCGTCCATCGACGCGATGCCCGCGCTCTCCTGGCCGCGGTGCTGAAGGGCAAGCAGCCCCCACTGCGCCACCGAGGCGGCCTCCGGGTGCCCGACGACCGCCACCACGCCGCACTGATCCACAGCCTCCCGCCGCCCCTGCCCCAGCAGACGGGCCCGCCTCCGCCTCACGGCCGGGTCGCCTCCTCCAGCGCATGCTGCCAGCCTGAACGCAGGTGAGCCGTCGGCTCGTCCAGGCAAACGCCCCGCCCCGCTGCCGACAGCTTGAGCCTGCCCGGGACCACGCGCCCGATCACCCGCACCGCCACGGGGCATGGCGTGCCGCCGCCCTCCGAGGCGCCGAGCCCCTCGATGTCGTATCGGGCAGCCAGCATCTCGAGCTCGGGCAGGGCTTCGGGCGTTGCCGAGGCGATCCACGCAGGCCCGCCCGCACCGAAGAGCAGCGCCTCCAGCGAACGCGAAAGCTCCGGCAGTTCCACCTCAAAGCCGTCCGCCCCGCGGGCAGCAGCGAACGCCGCCTCGCAAAGGGCCTGCGCGAGGCCTGCCCGCCCCACGTCGTGGCACGAACGCAGAAGCCCCTTCCGCCCGGCTTCGGCCACGAACGCCCCGGCGCGCGCCTCGAACCGCAGGTCGGCTTCCCACTCCTCGGGCTTCAGGTACAAAGACGGCCGCCCGATGAGCAGCACCACGTCCCCGGGGCGCTGAAAGCCAGAGGGCACCGGCCGTCTGCCGTGGATGAGCCCCACCATGCCCACGATGGCCGTGGGGAGGATTGCGCGCCGCCGAGCCGGGCCTGAGGCCGGCTTCGACCCCGCGGCGGTCTCACTCCCTGATCCCCCCGCAACCGTCTCGTTGTAAAGGGAGACGTTGCCCCCCGTGACGGGGATGCCCAGCGCCGAACAGGCGTCGGCCATTCCGGCCACGAGGTCGGCGAGCGCCTGCATGACCTCCGGCCGCTCGGGGTTGCCCAGGTTGAGCCCGTTGGTGATGCCGGCCGGCTGCGCCCCGGCGGCGGCCACGTTGCGGGCGCCTTCCAGTACGGCCTCGCACCCGGCGGCGTAAGGGCTCCACGCGGCCAGCCATTCGGCGCCGTCAACCGACAGGGCCACGAGCGGAAGCTCCAGGCCGTCTCCGCCCGCCTCCACCACCCGCACAACCGCCGCGTCGTGCCCGGGCGGCAGGACCGTGCGCACGCCAACCATGTGGTCGAACTGCTCGTAGATCCAGGCCCGGCTGCCCTGGTCCGGGGACGAGAGCTGCGCGGCCAGCCGGCGGGTGACCCACGTGCGAAGCGAGGGCCCTGCGGCCGGTACATCCAGGGCTCGGGCGCTTGCGGCCTCTGGATTCCCATCCTGCCTGGCTGAGGCAGCATCTGCCTGCTCTGCCTTCGCGGGGGGGCGTCTCGGTTCAGGCGCCGGGTAGCGTGGCGCTCCGTCGGCGAGAAACTGCGCCGGCACGTCGGCCACGAGCTGCCCCTCGGCCCATACCCGCAGCCGGCCTGTCCGGGTCACCGTGCCGATGGGCGCCGCGGGCAGGCGCCAGCGGGAGAAAATGCGTTCCACCTCGGCCTCGCGCCCGGCCTGCACCACCAGCATCATGCGTTCCTGGGATTCGGAGAGCATCACCTCGAACGGGGTCATGCCTTCCTCACGGCGCGGCACCCTGTCGAGGTCGATGTCGATGCCCGTCCCGGCGCGGGCAGCAAGTTCAGATGCGGCCGCCGTGATGCCGGCCGCCCCGAGATCCTGGATCCCCACGACCGCGCCGGTCTCCAGGGCCTCCAGGCACGCCTCGATGAGCAGCTTCTCGGTGAACGGGTCGCCCACCTGAACCCTCGGCCGCTGCTCGCCGCCCTCGTCCGCCCGCAACGTCCGGGAGGCGAGCAGCCCCGCCCCGTGGATGCCGTCCCGGCCGGTCCGGGAACCGACGAGGTAGACCCGGTTGCCGGCGCCTTCCGCCCGCGCCCTGGCCACCCGGTTGGCCCGTACCAGCCCCACGCACATGACGTTCACCAGGGGGTTGGTGTCGTAGCAGGGCTCGAACGCCACCTCCCCGCCTACGGTCGGCACGCCGATGGCGTTGCCGTACCCGGCGATGCCGGCGACGACCTCGCGCAAGAGGTAGCGGTTTGTGGGCGAATCCTCGGGGCGTCCGAAGCGCAGCGAGTTGAGCAGCGCCACCGGGCGGGCGCCTGCCGCCAGCACGTCACGAACGATGCCGCCCACCCCCGTGGCGGCGCCCTGATAGGGCTCCACGTACGAGGGGTGGTTGTGCGACTCCAGCCGCACCGCGACGGCCCACCCGCCGCCGGTGTCGATGATGCCGGCGCTCTCGCCGGGGCCCATGAGCAGGCGGGGGCCCCTGGCCGGAAGCCGCTTGAGCGCTTCTTTGGAGTGCTTGTAGGCGCAGTGTTCGGACCAGGAGACGGAGAACATTCCCAGTTCTGTCCAGGTCGGCGCCCGGTCCAGTTCGGTCCGGATCCGCCTGAACTCCTCGTCCGTCAGCCCCAGGTCACGCCACCGCCCGCCGGCCTCGATGGATCGGGTGGGCGGGTCTCCAGGCCAGTCCACGGGCGCTGTCAGGACGCTCTCAGCGGCCACCGGCAACGACCTCCCGGGCTGCGGCCCTCGAACGCAGCCACTCGCCCAGCGACAGCCACATCCGCAGCCCGTCGTCGCTGCCCAGTACGGCTTCAGACGCCCGTTCCGGGTGGGGCATGAGGCCCAGCACGTTGCCCTGCGGGTTGGTCAGGCCCGCCACGGCGCCCGCCGACCCGTTGGGGTTGAACTCGTCGAATTGCCTGGCATCCTGCCCCTGAGGGCCGCAGTAGCGGAAAGCGACCTGCCCCCGGGTTTCAATCACGTCCAGCTCTTCCGGCCAGGCGAAATAGTTGCCTTCATAGTGGGCGATGGGCAGGGTCAAAACCTCGCCCCGGCGATAGAGCCCCGTGAAAGGCGTGTCGGTCCGCTCCACGCGGACCCTGACAGGCCGGCAGATGAACCGCAGCGTGCGGTTGCGCCGCATGGCCCCAGGCAGAAGTCCGGCTTCCAGCAGGATCTGGAAGCCGTTGCAGATCCCCAGGACGGGCATACCGGCCCGCGCGCGCTGCGCCACTGTCCGCATCACCGGCGCGAACCGGGCGATGGCGCCGGTGCGCAGGTAATCCCCGTACGAGAATCCACCGGGCAGCACGACAGCATCGATGCCCGACAGGTCCTCCTCCTCGTGCCAGACCGGGATCGCCGCGAGCCCCGCCTCCGGGCCGGCGGCGCGGTTGATGGCGTGGATGACGTCCCGATCGCAGTTGGTGCCCGGGAACGTCACGACGCCGACCGTGGCCGTGCTCATCGGTTGGCGCGCGCCTCCGGCCGGCCGCCCGGCCGCCCCTGGGCCCGTGCTGCGCCTACCGCGGCCGGGGCGCCGGGGACGGCGCCGTTCAACGAAAGCTCGAACTCCTCCACGACCGGGTTCGCCAGCAGGCGATCCGCCATGGCTCGTACCCTCTCCAGGGCCTGGCTCTCGCTTTCGGCTTCGACTTCCACGGCGATGCGCCGGCCGATCCGCACCGCAGCCACTTCGGCGAAGCCCAGCGCCTGCAGGGCACTTCGCGTCGCCTCCCCGGGCGGGTCGAGCACCCCCCGCCGGGGCATCACGTGGACGTAGACGGTGTATCGAGACACCGCGCCGCCTCCTCGATGCGCCGCCGCACCTCGGCATACGTCTCTTCGACCCGCCCGAGGTCGCGGCGGAAGCGGTCCTTGTCCATGCGGTCGGCGCTGGCCACGTCCCAGAAGCGGCAGGTGTCCGGCGAGATCTCGTCGGCCAGCAGCAGTGCTGCCCCGGCCTGCCCGCCCCGCCCGGCCTGTACGCTGCGGCCGAACTCCAGCTTGAAGTCGATGAGTTCAAGGCCGGCGCGCAGGGCAAGCTCCCGCATCGCCCGGTTCGCCTCGAACGCCAGGTGTTCGAGCTGCTGGAGCTCCTCGGCGCTCGCCCAGCCCAGCGCCTCGGCGTGGTGGGCGTTCACCCACGGGTCGTGGAGCGCATCGTTCTTGTAGAAGAGTTCTAGCACGGGGCGGCGCAGCGGCGTCCCCTCTTCGAGCCCCAGCCGGTTGGCCAGGCTTCCGGCGACCCGGTTGCGCACGACCACTTCCAGCGGGATGATCTCCACCGCCCGCGCCAGCATGACGGTGGGCGACTCCAGCCGCACGAAGTGCGTGGGCACGCCAGCCCGCTCCAGCGCCCGGAAGAACGCCGCCGAAATGGCCGCATTCGCCTCACCCTTGCCGGCGATGACGGCCCGCTTCGTCCCGTCGAACGCCGTCGCCTCGTCCGTGAAGTCGATGAGGCGAAGCGCCGGGTGACCCTCCACTTCGTAGACCGCTTTCACCTTGCCCCGGTGCACCAGCCGGCCTGCACGCACCGGGTCGGCCGGAACTTCCTCCCCCTGCGGTCGCCAGATCGGTTCCGCAGTGTTCATGGTGCTCCCCCTTCTTGAGGCACCCGGTCCTCTGGACCGGTCAGGCCATCAATTCCAAGGCGTTCAAAGATGGTGTCCACCCGCTCGAGAAAGGCGGAAAGTTCGAATGCGGCTTCCAGGCGAAGGCGGCCTGCCGCGGCAATGAGTTCGGGGTCGGAAAGGATGCGGTCTTTGAATGTTGGAGGAACCGACGCCCTGCCGGCCGCTGACGCCGCATCCCTGGCCGCCATGGCGTGGGCCTGTACGCGGGTATAGGCTTCCTCGCGGCTCATGCCGGCTTCGACGAGGGCCAGCATGACGCGTTCGGAGAAGATGAGGCCGCCCGTGGCGTCGATGTTGGCCCGCATGCGTTCGGGGTAGACGCGCCAGTTTTCCACGATCCGGGTGAACAGATCCAGCATGTAGTCCGCCAGCGTGGTGGCGTCGGCAAGCCACACCCGCTCCGTTGAACTGTGGGAGATGTCCCGCTCGTGCCACAGCGCCACGTTCTCAAACGCCGAAGCGGCATAGCCCCGCATGAGCCGGGCCAGGCCTGCGATGCGTTCAGAGCGCATCGGGTTGCGCTTGTGGGGCATGGCCGACGAGCCGCGCTGGCCCGCCGGGAAGGGCTCCTCCAGTTCGCCGACCTCGGTCTGCTGCATCAGGCGGACCTCGGTGGCGAAGTTTTCCAGGCTGGCGCCCAGAATGGCCAGGGCAGCGGCCGCCTCGGCGTGGCGGTCGCGAGCCACCACCTGGCTCGAAATGGGAGCCGGGCGCAGGCCCAGGCGTTCGCAGACGTACGCCTCGACGAACGGATCGACGTGCGCAAAACTTCCGACGGCCCCGGAGATCTTGCCGACCGCGATAGCGCTTCGGGCCTGCCGCAGACGCTCGAGGTCGCGGCCGAGCTGGTCCCACCACCGGGCCAGTTTCAGGCCGAACGTGATGGGTTCGGCGTGAACCCCGTGCGTGCGGCCGATCATCGGCGTGGAGCGGTACTTCACCGCTTGTTGGGCCACCGCCCGGCGCAGGCGCTCAACGCCCCGGATGACGTGGTCCATGGCCTCGGCCGCAAGCGATGCCAGCGCGGTGTCCATGACGTCGGACGACGTCAGCCCCAGGTGCAGGTGGCGGGCGTCGTCCCCGACCGTTTCCGAGACGGCCTGCAAGAACGCGATGAGTTCGTGATCGGTGACCCGCTCAAGCTCCCGGATGCGTTCGACGGACAACGCGGCCTGCTGGCGCAGGCGGCGGGCTGCATCGCGAGGAACCCGGCCGAGTTCGGCCCAGGCCTCGGCGGCGAGCAGCTCCACCTCGAGCCACCGGCGGTACTGGTTTTCCTGGGACCAGAGCGCGGCCATGGCCGGGCGGGTGTAGCGGTTGATCACCGGGCATCGCCCCCCGCGCCCGAAGCGTTGCTTTCGAGAGCGGCGAGCAGCCGGCGTTCCCGTTCGGCAACCTTCTCCCCCTGCTCGCGCCGGAATGCTTGCAGCCGCTCGGCCAGCGCCGGGTCGGACAGGGCGAGGATTTCTGCTGCCAGCAGCGCCGCATTGCGAGCGCCGTTGACGCCCACGGCCGCCACTGGCACCCCCGGCGGCATCTGGGCGATGCTCAGCAGGGCGTCGAGGCCTTCGAGCGACGCGGCGATGGGTACACCGATGACAGGAAGCGGCGTCCAGGCCGCAATGACCCCCGGAAGGTGCGCCGCGCCACCGGCGCCGGCGATGATGACCTTGAGGCCGCGTCCGGCGGCGGTGCTGGCCCACCGTTGGACGCGTTCCGGGGTGCGGTGCGCAGACGCCACGGCCACCTCA
>JBFMCJ010000038.1 GCA_040754675.1 Bacillota bacterium | reverse complement strand
GATCCCTTCCTCGGCCTGCCGCATGCGGCGCCGTCCCTCGAACGAGAACGGGCGGGTGACCACTGCCACCGTGAGCGCGGCGGCCTCTTTCGCGATCTCCGCCACCACCGGCGCGCCTCCCGTGCCGGTCCCGCCGCCCATGCCCGCCGTGATGAAGACCATGTCGGCGCCCGCGAGGGCCTCCCGGATCAGATCCCGGCTCTCCTCGGCGGCCTTTTGGCCGATCTCCGGAATGGAACCCGCTCCAAGCCCCTTGGTCAGCTTCTCCCCGATCTGGATCTTGCGGGGTGCGTTGGAGAGCGCGAGCGCCTGGGCGTCGGTGTTGACGGCGATGAACTCCACACCCCGCAGTTCAGCTTCAATCATCCGGTTGACCGCGTTCTGCCCGCCGCCCCCCACGCCAATGACCTTGATGTTGGCGTACGGGCCTGATTCGAGTTCGAACTGGGCCATACCAAGACCGCCCCCAACTCCCCCGCCGTCTGTGTACGCCGCCCGCTCACTTCGCCCCTAAATTCATCAGGGTGGCCCCCCATCCTCTGAGTCCCGCCGCACGCCCCGGCTCACCGCAGCCTCCAGACGACCCGCTCCGGATCCCGCACGTCGGCCTCGAAGGGTCTGCCCTGGGGGATGCGTTCGAGCAGGGCCTGCAGCACCTGCAGCCGGCCGGGCTGCCCGGTGCCCCCGTCCTCGTGGCCTGCCCGGAGGGACCCCCACCGCACGGCCCCGCCGCCGTTCAGATAGATCCAGGCCTCCCCGGCAGCATCCAGGTGAATCTCGCCCAGGCGCTCCCCCAGGATCGGAAGGAGCTCGTCCACCAGCGTGGCAGCCGCAACGACTCCGGGTGGCCCGACCTGGGAAGAGGCCAGGACCTGGCCCGGCGCGATGGCGCCCGTGATGACGGGAAGCGACCCCGGGCGTTCGGCGGGACCCAGCACCAGCCCGTGCCTGTCCACCTCCCAGAACCCTTCGCCCAGCGCCACCTGAGCAACGGGCTCGCGGGCACGGACGCGCACCTCGAGGGTGGAGGGCAGCCGGCGCACGAGCCGCGCGTCCAGGATACGGACCTCGCCTGTCCTGGCCTGCCTGACGTCGCCCTGCTCGACCTCCAGGAGGTTTCGCCCCCGCTGCCAGGCCAGGCGCGCGGCCAGCCGGTCGGCGGCGGGGCCTTCCAGACCGGAAACCACCACGCTTTGAACCGAAAAAAGCGGGGAGGCGGCCAACCCGTAGATGCCCAGCGCCGTGGCCGCCGCCATGACCGTTCCAGACCGGGGAAGCCACCGCCCCCACGCGGGCCGCAGGGCCCGGACGAGACGCCCGAAGCAGGCCTTCCCGCTCATTGCCTCACCCGCCTGATGCGAGCGCCCACCCTTTGGAGCTTCGCCTCCAGATCATCGTATCCCCGATTCAGGTGGGCCACGCCGCCGATCCGGCTCTCCCCCTCGGCGGCCAGGGCAGCCAGCACCAGGGCCGCCCCGCCGCGCAGATCGGGCGCCTCCACGGCCGCCCCTGACAGAGCGGGGACACCTCTCACCACGGCCACGCGGCCGTCCACCGTGATGTCGGCGCCCATCCGCCACAGTTCCTGGACGTACTGAAACCGGTGAGAGTAGATCTCCTCCCGGATCACGCTGGTTGCGCGAGCCGTTGCCATGAGAGCCGTCCACTGCGGCTGGACGTCCGTAGGAAAGCCCGGGTAGGGCTGGGTCCGAATGGAGACCGCCGCCGGGCGGTCCGGCGGGCCAGCCACTTCGAGGCCATTCCGGTACTCTTCGATGCGCACGCCTGCCGAGCGCAGCCGCGCCGTCACCGCCGCGACGTGATCCACTCGCGCCCCCTCGAGCCGCAGGTGGCCGTGGGTGATGGCCGCCGCCACCATCCAGGTGGCGGTCTCCACCCGGTCAGGCATCAGACGCCACTGCGCGCCGTGAAGCTGCCCAACCCCGTCGATGCGGATCGTCGAGCCCCCGGCCCCCTCCACGGACGCACCCATCGCCGTCAGGAAGTTCTGGAGTTCCACCACCTCGGGCTCCCGCGCGGCGTTGTGGATGACGGTCCGTCCCACTGCCAGGCTGGCCGCCATCATCAGGTTCTCGGTCGCTCCCACGGATGGAAAATCCAGCACGATGTCGGCACCGTACAGCCGCCGGGCCCTGACCGATATGAAGCCTCCCTCCTGCGCCACCGCGGCGCCCATCGCCTGCAGTCCCTGCAGGTGCAGATCCAGGGGGCGCTCCCCGATGTTGCAGCCGCCCGGCTGGGCGATTCGAACCCGCCCGACCCTGGCCACCAGGGGCCCGAGCAACTGCACGGAGGCCCGCATGGTTCTTACCAGTCCCGGCGGTGGCTCGCTGCTCAGCGGACCCGCCGCTTCAATGCCCACCTCCCCGAACCCTGTCCACCCGACCTCTGCGCCGATCCCTCTCAGGAGCCCCATCATGGTCTCCACGTCAACGATCCGAGGGACGTTTCGAATCACGCACCGGCCCTGCGTCAACAGCGCAGCCGCCATCAGCTTCAACGCCGCATTCTTCGCGCCGGAGATGGGGATGGTGCCCTCCAGGGGCACGCCGCCGACCAGAGCGAACTGATCCACCGGACGGTTCCCCCCACTGGCGCTCCATGGTATGCGGCGAGCTTCCCTGGTGCTCAAGCCCCCCTCACGGCGCTACCGGTACCGGACGCGGCCTCCAGCAACAGACGCGCCACCTCCACGGCCGCCTCCGGGCGCCCCAGGCTGCGGCTCGCCTCGGCCATGGTGGAAAGCCGCCCCGGTTCGCCGAGAAGAGAGACCAGCAACTCAACCAGGCGGTCCGCCGTAAGTTCGGCGTCCGGCACCACCACCGCGGCCCCTGCCCTTTCCAGTACCCGGGCGTTTGCGTCCTGGTGCGCGTCCAGGGCGTGCGGGTATGGTACCAGCACCAGGGGCACGCCCCTGGCCGTGAACTCCGCAAGCGAGATGGCCCCGGCCCGGGAGACCGCCAGGTCGGCCGCCGCCACGGCGGCCGGCATGTCGTCCAGGTAAGGGACCACCCGAAGGCCGCCCACCTGAACGCGCCCCTCCCCCACCACCGCCTCGTGCCAGCGCTCCCGTATCAGCCGGGCGGTCTCCTCGAACTGCCCCCTGCCCGTCGAGGCCAGCACCTGGGCCTGCCGGAGAGTTCCCAGCCGTCCGGCGGCCTCTGCCAGCGCCCGATTGAACCGGCGGGCTCCCTGGCTGGCCCCCACCACGAGCACGGTCTTCTTCGAGGGGTTCAGGGCGAGCTTGCGCTGCGCGGCGGCCCGATCGGCGCGTACCACGTCCGGTCGAACCGGGTTGCCCGTGACGCGAAGGCGGTTCTGCACCGCACCTGGCAGGCGTCCGGCAGCCTCCTCGAACCCCAGCGCCACGACCCACGTCCACCGGGCAAGCAGCCTGGTTGCACGGCCGGGAATGGCGTTCTGCTCCTGCCAGACCACCGGCAGCCGCAGGCTCCGGGCCGCCGCCACCGCCGGCACGCACCCATACCCGCCCGTCGCAAGCAGCGCCTGAACCCGCTGCCGGCCAAGCTCCCGCCGCGCCATAAGCGACCCCCGGGCCAGCGCCATCGCGAACGCCCCCATCCCCCAGGGAAAAGCCTGTGGCGCGGGCTTCCCAGGGGTGACCACGAATCGCTCCCCGTGCTGCGCCAGGATGTCCGGCCCCAACCCGCGCCGGGTCGTGAGGAACCACACCTCGACGTTGGGCTCCAGCATCCTCAGCGCCTGGGCCACGGCCAGCCCGGGGTAGATGTGCCCGCCGGTTCCGGCCGCGGCGATGGCGATGCGCGGCGCCGCCGTTTGGCGCTCGGAAGCTGCCACCTGTTCCTCCTTCAAACCACGCTGTGCCGGGAGAGCTTCAAAAGCACTCCGATGGCGGTCATGCTGGCCATGAGGGAGCTCCCCCCGTAGGAGACGAATGGCAGCGGAATCCCGGTGACCGGGAGCGAGCCGCTGACCACCCCGATGTTGAGCAGCCCCTGCCCCACCACCAGGGTGACGCACCCCACTGCCAGCAACTGTTCATACGGATCCTCGAGCCCCAGCGCGATGCGGTATCCCCGCCAGGCGATGATCAGGAAAAGCACGACCACAGTAACGGCGCCCACCCAACCGAGTTCTTCGCTGAGGATGGCAAAGATGAAGTCGGTGTGGTGCTCGGGAAGGTAGGCAAACTTCTGCCGGCTCTGCCCGAGCCCCAGCCCGAACAGGCCTCCCGACCCAATGGCCAGGAGCGACTGAATGACGCTCCATCCACGCCCGGCGGGGTCCGCCCACGGGTCGATGAACGCCAGCAACCGTGCCATCCGGTATGGCTCCATCCAGATGAGAACGCCCATGACCGGAAGGATGAGCACGCCGAGAAGGGCCAACTGCCCCGGTTTCATGCCCCCTGCGAAGAGAACGACCACCACCACGAACAGGAGCATGACGCCGGTGCCGAAGTCCGGCTCCAGCATGATGAGCCCGAAGGCCAGGCCCGCCGCGATCAGGGGCACGAGCGGACCCCGGAAGAACGAGCCCATGGCCTGCGGACGCTGGGCGGCCCAGAATGCGGCGAAGTTGACGGCGGCGAGCTTCGCCAGCTCGGACGGCTGCAGGTTGACGAACGGAAGGCTGATCCAACGCCGCGACCCGCCGATCTCCTGCCCCACCGCCAGCACGACGGCCAAAAGGACGTAACCGAGCGCCATCAGCGGAACGGCCACCGCCCGCAGCCGCTGCACGTCGAGCCGCATGATGGCGGCCACCAGCCCCCACCCGGCGACGGCGTAGACCACCTGGCGCTTGAAGAAGTAGTACGGGTCGTGAAACTGGCTCAGCGCGCGGGTGTAGCTGGAGCTGAGCACCATCACCACCCCGATCGCCATCAGGGTGGCGACGGCAAGGATGAGCACCACGTCCGGCGGGGCTGCGTCCGGGTACATCCCCGCGCGTGCCGCCGTCCCCGCGGTCTCCATGCCTCCGGCGCCTGGCACGGGGCCGAGCTTGAAAGGGCGCTGCCGAGCGCCCACCCGGATCACCCCCTGAGCCCGGGGAGCATCGCCCACAGGCCGAGCAGCCCGAAGAGGATTGCGGTGAGCCAGAGCCGTACGACCACCTGCGGCTCGGTCCAGCCAATGAGTTCCAGGTGGTGGTGAAGCGGGCTCATGCGCAACAGCCGCCGCCCGCCCGTGAGCTTGAAGTACCCCACCTGCGCCATCACCGAGAGGGTCTCGGCGACGAACAGCCCGCCCACGAGGGGCAGCGCCAGCACCGTCCCCGTGAAGATGGCCATGACCGACAGCGCGGCTCCCAGCGCGAGGCTACCCGTATCTCCCATGAATACCTGGGCTGGGTAGCCGTTATACCACATGAACCCCAAGCACGCGCCGCCCACGCTGGCGGCAAAGATGGCCACACCGGGCTTGTCCATCAGCAGGGCAGCCCCCGCGTAGACGGCCGACGCGACCGCCACCGAACCCGCCGCCAGACCGTCCAGCCCGTCCGTCAGGTTGACTCCGTTGGCCGCACCCACGGTGGCCAGCGCCGCCAGCGCCACGAAGAGGGCCGGGCTCAGCGACCACAGGCCTCCGCCGAACGGAAGGGAGACGACCGTCACCTCGGGCAACACCCGCAGCGCCCACACGGCGAAGAACGCCCCGAGCAGAGCCTGCCCGAGGAACTTCTCGCGGGCCCTCAGCCCCATGGCCCGGCGCAGCCGCAGCGCCCTCAGATCGTCGAGGCTCCCCAGAACGCCATACGCAACCGGGATGGCCGCCATGATCGCCGCCGTGGCCAGATCAGGAGAGAAGATGAGGGTGGACGAGGCGGCCGCCGCCACGACGACGGCGCCCCCCATGGTGGGCGTGCCGGCCTTGCCGGCGTGCCGGGCCGGTCCTTCGGAACGGATGCTCTTCCCGGCGCCCACCCGGTGCAGGACGCGGATGGCTCCCGGCAACAGCAGCATGGTGACGGCGGTGCTGAACAGCGCCGCCCCGATGACGCCGCCGATGGCGCTCAAGACGGGCCGTCCCCCCCTGCCTGCCGCAAGGCGCCGACGACCGCCTCGAGCCCGATTGCCCGGGAGGCTTTCACGAGCACGGCGTCGCCGGGACGCACGTGGCGCAGCGCGGCCGCCGCCGCCTGCTCTGCGGTGCCGACGCGGATGATGGTCATCTCCGAACCGGCCCCGCCCTCCTGCGCTCCCCGGGCGATGAGATCGGCCATTTCCCCCACGGCGATGAGCAGATCGACGCCCCGCCTGGCCGCCTCCTGGCCGATGGCGCGGTGGGCCTCGGGCGCGTGGGTGCCCAGTTCCAGCATGTCGCCGAGGACCGCCACGGCCCGGTGGCCCTCTTCGGCCGCGACCGTCTCCAGCGTCTCCAGGGCGGCCCGCATGGAAGCGGGACTGGCGTTGTACGCGTCGTTGAGGATGACGACGCCGGAAGGGCTTGTCTCGACCTCCATGCGCATGCTGGCCCCGGCAAAGCCCGACAGCCCCTCGGCGGCCGTCTCGATGGGAACGCCGCAGGCGATTGCGGCCGCAGCTGCCGCCGCAGCGTTGGCCGCCAGGTGGCGACCGGGGATGGCAAGGCGGCACGCGGCGCGCTTTTCCCCGTGAACCAGGTCGAACTGCGTCCCGGACAGCCCCCCGCCCCGGACGTTCTCCGCGCGGACGTCGGCAGGCTTCCGGACGCCGAACGTCACCACCCTGACGCCCTCGGGGGCGACTTCCGCCATGGCCCGCACGCGTTCGTCGTCGGCGTTGAGCACCGCGACGCCCCCGGCGGGCAGGCTCTCCACCAGTTCCGCCTTGGCTTTCGCGATGGCCTCCAGGCTGCCGAGCAGGCCCACATGGGCTTCGCCCACGTTGGTGACGATGCCCACCGTAGGCCGTGCCACCCCGCAAAGCTTCCGGATCTGCCCCGGCCCGCGCATCCCGATCTCCAGCACCAGCGCCTGCGTATCCTGGCCGGCCGCCAGGATCGCGAGCGGCACCCCCACCTCGTTGTTGAAGCTGGCGGGAGCCCTCACCGTGCTGCCCCACCGGGAGAGGATGGCCGCCGCCATCTCCTTGGTTGACGTCTTGCCGACGCTGCCGGTTACGGCCACCACCCGGGCCGACAGCTGGCCCCGGTACCACGCAGCAAGGCGCTGGAGCCCCTGCAGCGTGTCGTCCACCGCGACCACGGTAAAGGAAGCCCCGGAGAACCTCGCCACGGAAGCCCGGTCGACCAGCGCGGCCCGTGCGCCCTTCTGAACCGCCTCGAACACGAAGTCGTGACCGTCGAAGCGGGGCCCCCGAAGCGCCACGAACACGTCGCCGGGAACGACCGACCGGGAGTCGGTCGAGACCCGCTCCACCACCACCTCCGCGGGGCCACGCACCACCTCGCCGCCGCAGGCCAGGGCTATCTCCCCGGCACTGACCGCCTTCACGTTTCGTCAGTTGCTCCTTCCGTAGCCCAGCTTCTGGAGCGCCTCCCGCACGACCTGGTGGTCGTCGAAGGGGATGACCCGGTCCTTGAAGATCTGGTACGTCTCGTGCCCCTTCCCGGCCACGATCACCAGATCTCCCGGCCCCGCCTGGCATACCGCCTGCTCGATGGCCTGCCGGCGGTCCACCAGCACCTCGTACCCTTCCATGCGGGCACCGCCCCCTGCCGCCTCTTCCCGCAGGCCCGCCTCGATCTCGCGGCAGATGCTCTCGGGCTCCTCGCTGCGCGGGTTATCCGAGGTGATGATGACCCGGTCGGCCAGTCGCGCGGCGACAGCCCCCATCTTCGGGCGCTTTCCCCTGTCCCGGTCGCCGCCGCACCCGAAGACCAGCCACAGCTTCCGGGGGTTGAGGGCCCTCGCCGCCCGCAGCACGTTCTCGAGCCCGTCCGGGGTGTGGGCATAGTCCACGATGACGCCAAACGGCTGCCCTTCCCGGACCGCCTCGAATCGGCCCGGGACGCCCTTCACCTGCTCCAGCCACGCCACGGCCCGCTCCAGGCTGACACCTTCGTGCAGCCCCACCGAAAGCGCCGCCAGGGCGTTGTACACGTTGAACAGCCCGCCGAGTTGAAGCCTTACCCGCGCCGATCCCCAGGGCGTCCGCACCCGAAACGAAACCCCGTCGGGGCGGGGATCCACCTCGTCGGCCGCCACGTCCAGTGCCGGACCTTCGAGCCCGTAGTAAATCACCGGCGCCGGTGTCCTCGCGGCCATGTGAGCTCCGAACGGGTCGTCTTTGTTGATGACCGCAAGCTTGGCCCCCTTGTGGCCGGGCGAAAGCGAGGCAAAAAAGGCGGCTTTGGCGTCCCGGTACGCCTCCATGGTCCCGTGGAAGTCCAGGTGATCCTGGGTCAGGTTGGTGAAGACGCCCACGTCGTATTCGATGCCGGTGAGCCGCTTCAGCACCACGGCGTGCGATGACACCTCGGTCACGGCGTGCGTGGCGCCCGCCCCCACCATCCTGGCGAACAACGCCTGCAGGTCGGACGCTTCGGGCGTGGTGCGCTCGGCGGGAAGGGTCTGGTCGCCGACCAGATGCCGGATGGTGCCCACGAGCCCCACCCGGTAACCGCCGCTCTCCAGAACGGCCTTGCTGAGGTACGTCGTGGTCGTCTTGCCGTTGGTACCGGTCACGCCCACCAGCCGCAGTCTCCGGTCGGGGTGTCCGAGCAGGGTCGCTGCGGCCACCCCCAGCGCCGCCCGGCTGTCCCCGACCAGCACCAGGGGCACCCGCTCCCCCAGGCGCCCCACCGGCCGCTCGGCCAGGATCAGCACGGCGCCCCTGCGCAACGCCTCATCGGCGAAGTCGTGCCCGTCCAGGCGGGTCCCCCGGATGCACACGAACGCGTCGCCCGGCTCAACGAGCCGGGAGTCGTAGCGGACAGCCCGGACCGCGGCCTGCCTCGCCTCCGGCTGTTGCCATGCGGCCCCCGCCCGCTCCACACTCCCGGCCGACCCTGCGGCCTGAAGTCGTGCCACCAGTTCCTCGACGGTCATGGCCCGCTCTCTCCCGGAAGACCGAACCGCACCTCAACCGGTGTGCCCACCGGCACCCGCATCCCCGGCGCCGGCGACTGGAACGTCGCAAAGCCAGCGCCCTCGACGTGCAGCAACAGCCCCCGCCCGGCGAGGATCGACGCGGCCTCCCGCACGCTCTTGCCGATGACCGAGGGCACCTCCGCCTCCGCCTGCTGCACCCGAGGGATCTCGTGGTCCAGCACGAGCCGCACCCGGGTCCCGGGCGGCACCTGCGCGCCACCTCGCGGGATCTGGTCGATGACCAGTTCCCCGCTCCCCTCGAACGCCACCTTCAGCCCCGCCCGCCCCATCTGCTGGACTGCGTCGTCTGCCCCTACGAACAGCACGTTGGGCACCTGCGCCAGCCTCTGCCCGTTCTCGTCGAACTGGGGGCCCGGGCGCTGCTCTTCCCGGCGGGGCACCCGCAGGTAGCTCAGCGCATCCTCCATGATAGCCCTAAAGGTGGGCGCCGCCCAGAGGCCGCCCCAGCGCGGCTGGATCTGCAGCTTGTAAATCACGACCAGCCCCACCAGCCGCGGGCTATCCACCGGGGCATAGCCGACGAACGACGCCATGGTGTCCGGGCCGTATCCGCCTGCCGGGTTGGGAACCTGCGCCGTCCCCGTCTTGCCGGCCACCCGGTAGCCGTTGATCTCCGCGCGCGTCCCCGACCCGTTGACCACCACACTGCGCATGATCCGGCCGAACTCCCCCGCCGTTCCCGGGGACAGCACCCGCCGCAGGGCCACGGGCTGAGTGCGCTCAACAACCCGGCCGTCGGCGGAACGGATCTCCTTGACGAGGTAAGGCTTCATCAGCACCCCGCCGTTGGCGATGGTGGCCGCCGCCATGGCAAGCTGAAGCGCCGTCACGGCCACGCCCTGCCCGAACCCGATGTTGGCCCAGCGCAGTACCTCGCCGTGCTGGATGGTGCCCGGGGCGGGCAGGAAACCCGAAGCCTCCCCCGGGAAGTCGACGCCCAACGGCTGGCCGAACCCGTACGCCCGGGCGTAGCGGTAGAAGTTCTCCGGGCCGAGCCGCTGAGAGCCGATCATGGCAAAGACGGGGTTGCACGAGTTCTCTGTGGCCTCGACGAAGCTCTGGCTGCCGTGGCCTCCCGGGAGCCAGCAGCTCACCTTCCCCCCGCCGACCAGGACGAAGCCCGGGTCAAAAAAGCGGTCGTCCGGCTTGACCACGCCGGCCTCCAGCGCCGCCGATCCCGTCACGATCTTGAACGTGGAGCCCGGTTCGAGCTGGTCCGTGACGGCCCGGTTACGGCGGATCTCCGGCGGAAAGTCAGCGTAGCGGTTCGGATCGAACAGCGGGTACTGCGCCATCGCCACGATCTCGCCGGTGGCGGGCTCGATGGCCACAAACAGCCCGAACTCGGCGGAGGTTTCCTTGACCACGCGCTCCAGTTCGCGTTCGGCGCGGTACTGGATGACCTGGTCGATGGTCAGCACCACCTCGTGGCCGTCCTGCGCAGGGATGTAGCGGCTGATTCCACCCGGGATCTCGCGGCCGGCCGCGTCCCGTTCGGCCTCGATACGCCCGGGAACGCCGCGCAGGTGCGAATCGTAGTAGAACTCGAGGCCCTCGAGCCCCTGGTTGTCGATCCCGGTGATGCCCAGAACCTGCGCAGCCAGCGTTCCGTTGGGATAGACGCGCTGCGGCCGCTCCACGAGCCCGATGCCCGGCAGCCGCAGTTCCCGCACCTTCCGGGCGGTCGTGGCGTCAAGACGCCGGGCGATCCAGACGGCGGCCTGCTTCTGGGTGAGGCGCTCCTCGATCTCGTCTGCGGGCATGCCCAGCACCCCGGAAAGAAGCTGCGCCGTCCGCTTCGGATCCCGCACCTCGCTGGGCACGGCGTAGACGGCGTCCGCGCTGACGCTGATCGCGAGCTTGTTGCCGTTGCGGTCGTAGATCGTCCCGCGCCGGGGATCCAGCGGGAGCGGCCGCAGCCGCTGCTCCAGGGCGAGGCGGGTGAAGTAGGGGTGGCGCACCACCTGGACGTAGAACAGCCTCGCGGTGAGGGCCAGGCCCACCCCTGCTGTGCCGATCAGCAGCCACGCGATGCGCCGCCGTACGCCGGCCGGCGACACAGGAGCACGCACGTCGGCGTCTTGCTCCCCCCGAAGCGCGAATTCACGGCCACTGCGGGAGCTGGCGAGCCAGCGCCACCGGCCTGGCTAACAGTTCACCCACCGCCGTGCGAACGCGTGCGAACAGGCCGCCATCCTCAGACCCGGCCCGGGAGGCACGGGCCGTCCGGATCGGGGCGGCAGCGCTGTCGTCACCCCTGCCCGCACGGGCCAGGCCGCCCGGCGCGCTCATGACGAGCATCTGAACCCGCTGGGGCTTCTCCATCGCCAGGTACAGGCGGGCAGCGGTTTCGGTGCGTTCGGGCGACGTTTCCCGGGCCAGGGCCACCTCCAGCGCCTCGCCCCGCCTGCGTTCTGCCTCCAGTTGCTCCGCGAGCTGACCCGCATAGCGCCCCATTATGGCCATATGCACGAGCAGGCTCAGGTAGGCCGTCGAACCGATGACGACGAGTGCCGCCACAAGCATCCAGCCCGCCACGAAGCGACCCGGCCGGGCCAGAACCCCGGCAGCCGGGGCAGGTGGTCGTGCCGCCGCGGCAGGCCACGTCCGCCCGTCCTCGTCCCAGCTCCCGATAGCCCTCGCCGTGCTACTGACTGCCATACCGGATATCCTCCTCAGGCGCCATCCTGGGGCGCCGCCACTCGCTCGGCACACCGCAGCCGGGCGCTTCTCGCCCGGGGGTTTTCCGCCACCTCGGAAGGTCCGGGCACGAGGGGCTTGCGGGTCACCACCCGCATCCGGACAGGCTGCCCCTCGCACTCGGCGCGAAGAAACGCCTGCTTGACCCGGCGATCCTCCAGCGAGTGGAAGCTGATGACGACAACGCGCCCGCCCACCTTGAGGAGTCGCATGGCTTGCGGGAGGGCCCGCTCGAGGTGCCCCAGTTCGTCGTTGACGGCGATTCGCAGCGCCTGGAACACCCGGCGCGCCGGATGCCCGCCGGCGCGCCGCGCGGCGGCCGGGACGGCGGCCTTGATGCACTCCACGAGTTGTCCCGAACTCCTGAAGGGCCGGTGGGCACGGAAGCGCACCACGAAGTCGGCGATGCGGGACGCCCAGCGTTCCTCGCCAAAGCGCCGGAAGATGTCTGCAAGTTCCCGGCGGTCCAGGGTGTTGAGCAAATCGGCGGCCGTGTTGGGCAGGGTGGGATCCATGCGCATGTCGAGCGGGGCGTAAGGGTCCTGGTAGGTGAAACCCCGCTCCCTTTCCGCCAGCTGAAATGTCGAAACACCGAGATCAAACACGATTCCATCAACCTCGTCGACCTGTAAATCACTAAGTTTTGTCATGAGTTCAGAAAAATTAGCGTACAAAAGCACGACCCGGTCCGACCACGCCTCAAGCTCCTTCTTCGCGGCAACAAGCGCCCGAGGATCGCGGTCAAAGCCAACAAGACGCGCCGATCCCGCTGCCTCGAGGATAGCCCTTGCGTGGCCGCCACCTCCCACCGTGGCATCCACGTAAGTGCCCCCCGGGCGCACCCGGAGCAGTTCGACGACCTCTTTTGCCATGACCGGGAGATGCCGTGTCCGCATGGGTGAGAGCCGCCTTAAAGGCCGAGCCCCACGATCTTCTCGGCGATGGCCTCGAAGGCGCTCTGGGCTTTGCTCGCGTACTCCTGCCAGGTGACCCGATCCCATATTTCCACCCGGTTCCCCACGCCGAGCACGTACACGTCTTTCTGGAGGTTGGCGTACTGGCGCAGGTGTGGCGGCAGCAAGATCCGGCCAGCCCGATCCACCTCGACGGGTGCCGCGCCGGCCATCATCAACCGCACGAACGCCCGCGCGTCCCCCTGCGTAAGGGGCAGGGCGCGCAGCTTCTCCTCCACCTTGCTCCACTCGGCGGCCGAAAACGCAAACAGACACCGGTCGAGCCCTCGCGTGGCCACGAAGGGGCTGCCCAGCTCCTCACGCAATCGCGCCGGGATGATCAATCGGCCCTTTTCATCCAGCTGGTGCTGGTACTCCCCCATGAAGGCCATGAGCCTGTGCGTCGGCCTTTCCCGTGTCCAGAAGCGCTGCCCGGGCCCAGGAGATGCTTTGTGGGGGAGCGGCGCTTCGTGGGCCGCAGGAACCCTCCGCCCGGCCGCTTGGCGGAGGGCCCTCCACTCCGCGCCACTTTCCCCCACTCCGCGCCCCTCTACTTCGCCGCCACCCCTCCTTTTCCTTCTGGGGTGGCGTACGAGATTTAGCAGAAAATAACGACCGGCTGCCGGTCCGGAGAGGGGATCTGGCCCTCGTGAGAATCGGACTGCTCGGCCCGATCACGTGGCGGACGCCCCCGCGCCGCTACGGCCCCTGGGAGCAGATCGTCTCGCACCTGGCCGAGGGCCTGGTGCGGCGCGGCCATGACGTGACGCTATTTGCCACACAGGACAGCGAGACCCGGGCGAAGCTGGTCTCTGTCTGCCCGTGCCCGCTCGGCGAGGCACCGGAGCTGGACCCGAAGGTGTATGAGTTCCTGCACCTCGGAGAGGCGTTCACCTGGGCGCAGAAGGGCGCGTTCGACGTGCTGCACAATCATTTCAACGCATACCCGCTGGTCTTTTCCGACCTCATCCCCACGCCCATCGTCACCACGCTGCACGGTTCGGCGCTGCTGGAGCCGCCGACCCGCGCCATCTACCGCCGCTACTCGGGCCTCCCGTACGTCTCCATCAGCAACGCCGAACGTGCCGGGCTGCCGGAGTTGAACTACGTCGCCACCGTGTACAACGGCGTGGACCTGGCACAGTTCACCTACTCGGCCCGCCCCGAGGGCTACCTCGCCTTTCTCGGCCGGATGTCCGCCAAAAAGGGGGCTCACCTGGCAGTGGCGCTTGCGCGCCGTACCGGCCTGCCTCTAAAGATCGCGGCCCTCATCCCGCCGGACGAGCGCGCCTTCTTCGAGCGCGAAATCCGCCCGTACCTGGACGGGCGCCGGATCGAGTACATCGGCGAGGTGGGACCGGCCCAGCGCGACCGCTTCCTCGGAGGCGCCCTTGCGCTCCTGCACCTGTGCACCGTGCCGGAACCCTTCGGCCTGGCGCTGGTGGAGGCGCAGGCGTGCGGCACCCCGGTCATCGGCGTGGGGCTGGGCGCGGTGCCCGAGGTCGTGAAGCACGCGGAGACGGGATTCGTGGTTCAAACCCTGGCCGAAGCCGAGCAGGCGGTGTACCGCATCGAGCAGATCGACCGGGCTGCGTGCCGGCGCTGGGTCGAACAGCGCTTCACGGTCGACCGGATGGTGGAGGGCTACGAATCCGTCTACGAGAGGGTGCTGGCGGACAAAGGCCGGCCGTTCACAGCGCGAGCTTGAGTTTCGCCGCGAGTTCGGCCAGCTCGCTGTCCGGCGGGGGCGTGTAGCCCGGCGGCCGGAGGCGGAACTGCAGCCCCTCCCCCGGTCCGTAGCGCGGGATGAGGTGAAGGTGAAAGTGGAAGACCACCTGGCCCGCGATCTGGCCGTTGGACTGCAGCAAGTTGAGGCCGGCCGGGTCCAGCGCCGCCCGAAGGGCGCCGGCAAGCCGGCGGGCGGCCCGGAAGACTTCGGCTGCCTCCTCGTCGGTCAGGTCCCAGATGGTGACGGCATGGCGCACCGGCACCACCAGCAGGTGGCCGCGGCTGGACGGGTAGATGTCCATGAAAGCCACGACCTTTTGCTCGTCCAGCACGAAGTGCGCGGGCGACTCGCCCCGCACGATGCGGCAGAAGACGCAGGACGGATCGTGGTCCGTCACTGCACCATCACCTCGGCCAGCTCGACGAGTTCGGCGTCCAGGCCGCGCTTTTTGCCCACCACTTCCTCCAAAGGCAGCGCCTGCACCTTCCCGGCAAGCCACCCGGCGATGTATCCGTGGCGGCCGTTCACCAGCAGCTCGACGGCCATCGCGCCCGCCCGGGTGCCCAGGATGCGGTCGAACGCCGTCGGCGTCCCGCCCCGCTGGACGTGGCCAAGGACGGTCACGCGCAGCTCAAACCCGATCTCGTCCTCGCGCTCCCGGAAGTGCGCGGCCATCGTCTCGGCATTGTACCGAGCCCCTTCCGCCACCACCACGATGGCGTGGGACTTGCCACGTTCGTACGCCTCGCGAAGCTCCTTTGCCACCTCGTCCGGATCCACCTCGGCCTCGGGCACGATCACCTGCTCGGCGCCGCCCGCAAGCGCCGTCATGAGGGCGAGGTATCCGCAGTCGCGGCCCATGACCTCCACCAGAAACGCCCGGTGGTGGGAGGACGCCGTCGAGCGGATCCTGTCCAGGGACTCCAGGGCCGTGTTCAGCGCCGTGTCCACGCCCAGCGTCAGGTCGAAGCCCGCCAGGTCGTTGTCGATGGTGGAGGCCACTCCCGCCACCGGAAAGCCCATGCGGTGCAGCATGAGGTTCCCCGTCTGGGAGCCACCTCCGCCGATCACGACCAGCCCCTCGATCCCATGGGCGAGCATCTGGTCGATGGCCCGGCGCCGGCCTTCCTCCGTCTTGAACTCGGGGCAGCGGGCGCTTCCGAGGACCGTGCCGCCCTGCCCGATGATCCCCCCGACGCTGCGCGCCGTCATCGGGATGAAGTCCCCGGCGATCAGGCCTGCGTAGCCCTGCCGCACGCCCCAGACCTGGAGTCCCCTGGCGATCCCGGCTCGCACCACGGACCGAAT
>JBFMCJ010000037.1 GCA_040754675.1 Bacillota bacterium | reverse complement strand
CTGCCGCGCTGGGCTGGCACCTGCGCTTCCGGCCGGATGTGAGGGCGGCCGTGGCCCGTGCGGGCGCCGGGGCGGTCCTGGCGGGACTTCTGGTGGCGGCCGCAGGGCTTGCCGATCTGGCCGGGGGTGCGCTCGGGCGCACGCATCTCGCCCGGACCCTGGAGATGGCTCACGCGGTCGGGCCCGACTACGTCGTATCGGTCGCGGCACGCAAGCTCGCTCTCAACTGGCGGCTGCTGCGCTACAGCCTCTACAGCCGTACCATGGTTGTCGCCATGGTGGTGGTGATGGCCGCGTTCTGGGCGCCGGGCGGGGGGCTGCGGCGGGTGCTGGTGGGCCGGCCCAGGCTGCGGGTCGCCATGGAAGCGTCGGCCCTGGGTGCGGCGGCTGCCCTCCTGGCCAACGACTCGGGCGTCACGGCGGCGGCCGGGGCGCTTCTGGGGCCGGCCGCGCTCATCCTGGAACTGGCGCTGGCCTCCGGCTGCGGGCGCGGCGGTTGCGGCGACGACCCGGCCCGGGGAGGCCAGGAGGGGCCGGCGGACCGGCCGGGTGGCCCCGGCAGCTCGAGTGGAGGAGCAGGCAAGTGGAACGAAAGGCGCGATCCCGGGTCCCGCCTGGCCAGCGTGCGGTGAGCACCTGGCCGGTGCTGCACGCCGGCGAAGTGCCGGAGATCGACCTCGCCCGGTGGGAGTTTCGCGTCTTCGGACTCGTGCAAAACCCGCTTCGCTTCACGTGGGCAGAGTTCCAGCGGCTCCCGCGGGTCTCGGTGCCATCGGATATCCACTGCGTGACGCGGTGGAGCCGGCTTGACAACCTCTGGGAGGGCGTGGCGTTTGCAACCATCGCCCAACTCGCGCGCCCGCGTCCAGAGGCCCGCTACGTCATGGTGCACGCCCATCCCAACTTTACCGCCAACATCCCTCTGGACGACCTGATGCGGGACGATGTCCTCCTCGCCGACCACCACGACGGCAAGCCGCTCACGCCCGAGCACGGCTGGCCACTGCGGCTGGTGGTGCCCCACCTCTACTTTTGGAAGAGCGCCAAGTGGGTGAGGGGCGCCGAGTTCATGGCCGAAGACCGCCCGGGCTTCTGGGAACAGCTGGGCTACCACATGCGCGGCGACCCGTGGAAGGAGCAGCGCTACTGGGGCGATTAGACGCGGGTGCGGGGATTGACACGCAGGCGGGCCGCCCGTATGATCGGCTACGGTACAGGGTAGGGTATCAACCTCGAACGGGAGGGGAACCGCTGCCGTGTCTTCTGCCAGCCAGCCCAGGGTCATCGTGTACTCTACCCCAACGTGCCCCTGGTGCAACGCCACGAAGCGGTACTTGAGGGAGCGCCAGATCCGCTTCTACGATGTGGACGTGTCGCGGGACCCGAAGGCGGCGCAGGAGATGGTCCGCAAGTCGGGGCAGCAGGGCGTACCCGTCATCGACATCAACGGCCGCATCGTGGTGGGATTCGACCGGCCGAAGATCGACGCCCTGCTGGGCCTGCGCCGCTAGGGAAACTCATAGGACCACACAGCCGGAGGGGAGAGGTAGCAAGCCATGACCGTCAAGCCGCTGGAGGACCGGGTGCTGGTGCGCCCCATCAAGCCGGAGGAACGCACCAGGGGAGGGATCATCCTGCCTGACACCGCGCAGGAGAAGTCCCAGGAAGGCGAGGTCGTCGCCGTCGGGGACGATGAGACCATCAAGGTGAAGCCGGGCGACCGGGTGCTGTTTGCCAGGTACTCGGGCACCGAGGTGAAGATCGACGGCGTGGATCACCTGATCGTCAACAAGTCCGACATCCTGGCCGTCATCCAGCGCGACGGGGCTGCCTCCTGAAAAGAGTCGGGGCCGGGCGCGCACGACACACAGAACGGAACAGGAAGAGCGAGGCCGCCAGCCCGTACGCACCCGGGCAGGCGGCCTCGCCCCGTCCTGCGGCCCGACAGCGGCCGGCTTCGAACTATGGCGCCGTGTGCGCCAGGGAAGCCGCGTGCAGGGCCTCCAGGTACTTCTCGGCGTCCATGGCTGCCTTGCACCCCGCCGCGGCGGCGGTGACGGCCTGGCGGTACCGGAAGTCGTGCACGTCGCCGGCGCAGAAGACGCCGTCCACGCTGGTGCGGGTCTCGTCGTGCACCACCACGTAGCCCCTGGCGTCGAGTTCGACCTGGCCCCTGAGGAATGACGTGTTGGGCTCGTGGCCGATGGCGACGAAGACGCCGTCGCAGGGTTCGGTGCGGAGCTCTCCCGTCTTAACGTCCCGCAACTCCACCCCCTGGACGTGCGTGTCGCCCTGGATCTCCTCCACGACCGCGTTGTAGATGAACCGGATCTTGGGGTTGGCCTTGGCCCGAGCCTGGAGCACCTTGCTTGCCCGCAGCTGGTCCCGCCGGTGGACGATGACCACCTCGGATGCGAAGCGGGTGAGGAACAGCGCCTCCTCCATGGCGGTGTCCCCGCCGCCGACGACCACGACCTTCTTGCCCTGGAAGAAGTAGCCGTCGCACGTCGCGCAGCTCGACACCCCGTGCCCGCGCAGGCGCGCCTCCGAGGGAAGGTTGAGCCACCGTGCCGACGCGCCCGTGGCGATGATGACCGCCCGGGCTTGATGCGTCTCGTCCCCCACCGTCACCTTGAACGGCCGCGAGGAGAAGTCGACGGCGGTCGCGTCGTCGTCCACGAAGCGCGCCCCGAACCTCTCGGCCTGCCTTCGCATGGCGTCCATCAGCTCGGGGCCCTGGACGCCATCGGGGAAGCCCGGGAAGTTCTCGACTTCCGTGGTGAGCATCAGCTGGCCGCCCGCCTCGCGCCCTGCGACGACCAGCGGCTGCAGATTGGCGCGGGCGGCGTAGATGGCTGCTGTGAGCCCGGCGGGGCCCGAGCCGAGGATGATGAGCTGTTCCATCCGATACCCTGCCCCTCTCCGTATAGGGAGATGACGACGCCTCTTCGAGGCTATTCTAACCGGCCATCGGGCCGGCTCAAGACCCGCGCAGGGCGCTTTCGGCGGGCGAACCGTCCGCGGCTCGGGCCGGCTGGTTGTCCAGCTCGAACGCCTGCAGCCACCGTATCACCCGCCGGGTGATCTGGCTCGGCGTGGACGAACCGGCGGTGACCCCGACCCGCCGTGCCCCCCTCAGCCACTCGGGGTCGATCTGCGTGACGTCCTCGACCAGGTAGGCCGGCTTTCCGGCGCGCTCGACAACCACCTGGACCAGCCTCCCGGAGTTGTTGCTGCGCCGGTCTCCCACCACGATCACCAGGTCTACGCCGGATGCTTCGCGCACCGCCGCCTGCTGGCGAAGTTGCGTGGCCATGCAGATCTCGTTGTAGACTTCAGCGCGGGCCCATCGCGCCTTGATGTGTTCGATGACCTCCTGGGTGTCCCACTGGGAGAGGGTGGTCTGGGTGGTGACTGCGACCGCGCGCCCGTCGGGAACGTCCAGCGCCTCCACCTCGGCCGCCGTCTCGACGAGAACGACCGAGCCCGGGGCCTCGCCCAGCACCCCTTCGGTCTCCGGGTGGCCGCGGCGCCCCACGTAGATGATGAAGTAACCGCGGCGCGCCAGATCCTTGACGAGTTCATGGGTGCGGGTCACGTCCGGGCAGGTGGCGTCCACGCAGTGAAGGCCCCGCTGCCGGGCCTTCTCCCGGACCGCGGGCGAGACGCCGTGGGCTGTGAAGATGACCGTCCCGCCCTCGACCCGATCAAGAAGCGCCAGCCGGTCCGGGCCGTCGAGGGAGCGGATGCCGAGGCTCTCCAGTTCGGCCACGGCGTGGTGGTTGTGAACCAGGAGCCCGAGCACGTAGATCGGGCGGGGCACGGCGGGGTCTTTCGCGACGGCCCTGGCCAGCTTCAGGGCGTCCACGACTCCGTAGCAGTACCCCCTGGGTGAAATCGGTACAACCTCCACGCCGGCGGCTCCCTTCTACGGCTCTCTCCAGGCCCGTGCGGATCTCACCCTCAACAGGATAGCGTACGGCAGAAAAAGAAGCACGCCGTGGCAGGCAAGAGAAGGAAAAGGGGGGCCAGGGGCAGGTGCACCCCGAGTCACAATCGCCTTCGCATTCGGTCTCAGAAGACGCGGGAGCATCGGCTCTCGCCCGGCTATGGCAGGAGGCCGCGCCGGGGGAGCACCTGGACGAAGAGGTGCTCCGGGAGAAGCTGCTGGACGACCCTGACCGGGACCCCGGCCTGTGGCTGGCGGCCCGGCACGGCGGGCGCGTCGTTGGTATAGCGGTGGGCGTCGTCCGCCAGCTCCCGGGGGACGGCGGACCCCTGGGGTATGTCCAGTTCCTTGCAGTTGCCCCGACCTTCCGGCGCCAGAAGGTGGCGACGCGCCTTCTGGACGAGCTGGAACGCCGCCTTTTTGCCAGGGGCGCCCGCCGGATCCGGGTCCTGGGCAGCGCTCCGAGCTACCTGTGGCCCGGGGTGGACGTGCGCTATACGCCGGCACTTTGCCTGTTCGAGCGGCGGGGCTACCGGATTGAAGGATACGAGTTCAACATGAGCGTCGACCTGACGCGCCCCATCCAGGCGTCCGGGGCCGGGCCTCGACGCCACCAACTCGAGCGCCTCGGTGTGCGGGTGCGCAGGCTCGAGCACACCGACGAAACGGCGTTTCGGGCGTGGCTTGAGCAAACGTGGGGCCCGAACTGGACGTACGAGGCCCTCCTGGCGCTGCGCCGCCCGGTCCCAACCGGCTTCGTGGCCGAGCAGGACGGCCGCATCGTGGGTTTCGCCGTTTACGACAGCACGCGGCCCGGCTGGTTCGGGCCCATGGGAGTGGAGGTCGCTTGGCAGGGCAGCGGTGTGGGAATCGAACTTTGCGTGCAGGCCTTCGAGGCCATGGCGGCGCAAGGGTACCGGGCGGCGGAGATCGCCTGGGCCGGGCCCCGCTGCTTTTACGCTCGCAAGCTGGGTGCCGTGATCTCCCGGGTCTTCGCCAGCATGGAACTCAAGGACGGCGCCGGGTAGCCGGAAAACGGCAGGAGCGGCCCGAGCGGCCGGGGAAGTCTCCCGCGGTCTTGAGGGGGGATGCCTGGCGTGGTGGGCCGCGAAGGTATGATTGCGCTGACGAAGACAGACCCGCGGCCCGGCCTGACGCTGACCCGGGTCGCGGTGCCGGAGCCGGGCCCGGGGCAGGTAAGGGCCCGGGTGAAGCTGGCAGGCATCTGCGGCACCGATGGACACATATACGCTTGGGACCGGTGGGCGGCATCTCGTATCCGCCCACCGCTCGTGATCGGGCATGAATGGATGGGCGTGGTCGACGCCGTCGGGCCCGGCGTGCAGGGCATCCGCCCGGGCAACCGGGTCACGGCCGAAATGCACTTCTACTGCGGCGAGTGCCGCCCGTGCCGGACGGGGCAGCCGCACCTGTGTGACAACTTGCGCATAGGGGGCGTCGACACGGACGGGGCCTTTGCGCCGTACGTGGTGGTGCCGGCCCGCAACGTGTGGAAGCTGGACGCCGCCATACCCGACGAGGTGGCGGCCATGATGGACCCCCTGGGCAACGCGGTGCACGCGGCCATGGAGTTCTCGCTGACCGGCGCGACCGTGGCCATCACCGGAGCCGGGCCCATCGGGCTTGCGGCCGTTGCCATAGCCCGGAGGGCGGGCGCGACGGCCGTTTTCGTCACCGAGACCAGCGCGACGCGGCGCCGCCTGGCGCAGCAGCTCGGGGCCGATCTGGTGCTCGACCCGTGCGAGGAGCACCCGGTCGCCCGGGTGCTGGAGGCCACCGGAGGCGAGGGCGTGGACGTGCTCCTGGAGATGGCGGGCCACCCGGAGGCCATCCGCCAGGGGCTGCAAATGGTGCGGCCCGGCGGTTCGGTGGCCCAGCTCGGGCTCCCCTCGGAGCCGGTGCATCTCGACCTGGGCGAGCTGGTGGTGCTGAAGGGGCTGACCGTGCGGGGCATCCACGGGCGCAAGATCTTTCAGACGTGGCACCAGTTGACGGAGCTTCTGCGCGGGGGCCTCGACGTTCGGCCCATCATCACCCACCGCTTTGGGCTGACCGAGTTCGGCCAGGCCTTCGAACTGCTCAAAGAAGCCCAGTGCGGCAAGATCATCCTGGAGATCCCGGAGCCGTGAACGCGGCGCCGGGAGTACGAGGGGCGTGAGATCCATGCCGGACGCTGCCACTTCGGCGCTGGCCTACCTGGAGGAAGAACTGGCGGACCTGCGCTCGCGGGGGCTCTTCCGCTACCCCAGGGTGCTGGACAGCCCGCAGGGAGCCGTGGCGGTCATCGACGGGCGGCGGGTCGTCAACCTCTCTTCCAACAACTATTTGGGCCTTGCCACCCACCCCTATCTGAAAGAGGCGGCGGAAAAGGCGGTGCGGGAGTGGGGGGTGGGTTCGGGGGCGGTGCGGCCCATCGTGGGCACGCTTCGAATGCACGAGGAACTGGAACGGCGCATCGCGGCGTTCAAGAAGACGGAGGCGGCGCTGGTCTTCCAGTCCGGGTTCACGGCGAACGCCGGGACCGTGGCCGCCATTCTGGGCCGGGAGGACGTCATCGTCAGCGACGAACTCAACCACGCCAGCATCATCGACGGCTGCCGGCTCTCCCGCGCGGAGATCCGGATCTTTCCCCACCGGGACGTGCAGGCCATGCGCCGCCTCCTGGAAGAGGTGAAGCCCAAGGCGCGGCGGATCCTGGTGGTGACCGACGGCGTCTTCAGCATGGACGGCGACATCGCCCCGCTGCCCGACATCGTCCGGACGGCCAGGGAGTTCGGCGCCATCGTCATGGTAGACGATGCTCACGCAAGCGGTGTGCTGGGCAACAGCGGCCGCGGGACGGTCGACCACTTCAATCTGCACGGGCAGGTCGACGTCCAGGTCGGCACGCTCTCCAAGGCCATCGGCGTGCTGGGCGGGTACGTGGCGGGCAGCCGCACCCTCATCGACTACCTGATTGTCCGGGCGAGGCCGTACCTCTTTTCCACGTCGCACCCGCCGGCGGTGACGGCGGCGTGCATCGCCGCGTTCGAACTGTTGGAGCGCGAGCCGGAGCGCATCGAGCGGCTCTGGGAAAACACCCGCTACTTCAAAGCCGGGCTAAAGCGCCTGGGGTACGACACCGGCATCAGCGAGACGCCCATCACGCCGGTGATCGTGGGCCAGGAAGAGAAGGCCATGCAGCTTTCCGACGCGCTGTTCGAGCTTGGCGTTTTCGCCCAGGGAATCGTCTATCCGACCGTGCCGAAGGGCAAGGCGCGGGTGCGCACCATCGTGACCGCCGAGCACACGAAAGGGGATCTGGACAGGGCTCTGGACGCTTTCGAGAAGGCCGGGCGGCGGTTGGGTCTGATCGCTGCGTAAAAGAGCCCGCCGCTCGGTCAAACGACGCGGGCAGGCCCCCCGGGGGGAACGTGTCCAGCGCCGCCGGGGAGCCTGCATGCACCGGGCGCCCTGTCCGGCTTGCGATCAGGCAGCGGCCTGTGCCTCTTCCCGCACCGCCTGCTCCAGGATATCCAGGCCCTCGTTGAGCAGGTCCTCCTCGATGGTCAGCGGCGCGAGCATCCGGATGACATTGCCGTAAATGCCCGCCTTGATACAGATGAGCCCGCGCTCGTGGCAGCGGCGCAGGATGCGCGCCGTCTCTTTGCTGGCCGGCTCCTTGGTCTTGCGATCCTTTACCAGTTCGATGGCCATCATGGAGCCGAGTCCCCTGACGTCCCCGACCAGGGAGATGCGCTCCATCATGTGCTCCATCCGCTGCTGGATGAGCTGGCCCAGCTTCTCGGAGCGCTCGGTCAGCCGACGCTGCTCGAACATGTCCAGCACCGCCAGCCCGGCCGCGCACGCCACCGGATTGCCGACGAACGTGCCGCCCACGACCCCCTCGTCCAGCCGGTCGTACAGATCCGCCCGCGCGATGACCCCGGAGAGCGGCAATCCGGCGGCCACCGACTTCCCAATGGTGATGACGTCGGGCTCGATTCCGAAGTGCTGCACGGCGAAGAAGCGGCCGGTCCGGCCGAATCCCGTCTGGATCTCGTCGGCGATGAGCAGGATTTCGTGCCGGGCCGTGAGTTGCCGCATCCGCTGCAGGTATTCGGGCGGCGGCACCACGAAACCGCCCTCGCCCTGGACCGGCTCCACGATGACGGCCGCGACGGCTTCGGGCGCCACCACGGTGGTGAAGGCCCGCTCCACGGCTTGCACGCATGCCATCCCGCACTCCGGGTGCTTCAGGCCGAACGGGCAGCGGTAGCAGTAAGGCGCCGGCACCCGGTACACCTCCGGCACGAACGGGCCGAACCGCTCCTTGTACGGCTTCACCTTGCTGGTGAGGGTCATGGCCATGTAGGTGCGGCCGTGGAACGCGCCCTCCAGCGCGATGATCCCCGCCCGGCCCGTTACGTAGCGGGCGAGCTTGACGGCGTTTTCCACGGCTTCGGCGCCGGAGTTGAAGAACGCCACCTTCTTGGGGCTACTACCCGGAGCGAGGGCCGCCAGGCGCTGGGCAAGCTTCACGTATGACTCGTACGGCACCACCGTGAAGTCGGTGTGCAAGAAACGGGAGGTCTGCTCGGTCACGGCGCTTACGACCTCAGCCGGGGCGTGGCCCACGTTGAGCACTCCGATGCCGCCGGAGAAGTCGATGAAACGGTTGCCGTCGACGTCCTCCACCAGCGCCCCCTGCGCCCGGGCAATCACCGTGGGCACGGCGGGCGCCATCGCGCCGGGTACGTAGCGGCGCATCAGCTCCAGCACTTCCTGCGCCCTGGGGCCAGGGATCGGTGTTTTCATCTGTGCATATTCAGGCACACAGATTCCCCCTTCCCGCGCGAGAAATGACGGGCCGGGAAGGGCCCGGTCATGTGGCGCGGGCGCCTGTCGCCCTTAGATTACGCTGGACGGCCCGCCGTTACCTCTGAGGATAGCGAGGCCAGGCGCCCATCAGGCGACGGGCGGGAGAGCAACGGGCAGCGGCCCTGCGGCGGCGGAAGAGGTGGCATACCCGGCGCCGTACCGGTCGAGCAGGCAGCAGAGGCGCCCGTTTAAAGAACGCGCCACCTCGCTTGCCATCGGCGGCTCGATCATGCGCAGGTACTGTTCCAGGCTGACGGGAATCGCCAGGCGCTTGAGCAAAAGGAAGCCTTCCACGAACGCCTCCCGTTCCACCATCCAGTCAAGCTCCAGCGAGGCGGAACTGAACAGCTTCCGGGCAAGGCGCGGGTGGCGGTCGAAGTGCAGAGCGTGTCCCAGTTCGTGCGCCATGATGGTGACCAGATACGACATGGATTGGGAGCGGAGGTCCGGCATCCAGACCAGGATGGCGCGGCGCCCGGGGTGGTACATCCACTGCTCGGGCGCAGGGCTTTGCTCGAAGGAGATGGAGTACGCCAGCGCCGCCCGGACAAGGCGCTGCAGGAATGGGTTCGGTGGAAACTGCTGGACGATGTCGTCCCCATGATGGCGCATACTGAGAAGTTAACAGTTCTCAACGGGAAAACCCTATGGTAATGCCTGTCCTGCCTGGGCGCTTACTTCCATCCCATCAGGCGCACGGCCAGCACCGAGGCGCCGAACCCCGCGAGGTCTGCCAGGAGCCCTGCCGAAAGCGACCAGCGGGGGTCCCGGATGCCCACCGAACCCAGGTAGACGGTGACGACGTAGAGGGTGGTCTCCGTGCTCCCCTGCATGACCGAGGCGAGCCGCCCCACCAGCGTGTCTGGGCCGTGGGCCTCCAGCAAGTACGCCAGGAGCCCGGAGGCCGCCGAGCCCGAGAGGGGCCGGATGATGGCCATCGGCAGCACTTCGACGGGGATGCCGAGCCACTCGACCACCGGCCTCACCGGAGCCGTCACGAGGGCCATGGCGCCCGAGCGCTGGAAGAGTTCGGTGGCGGCGATCATGGCCACCATGTAAGGCATGATCCGGACGGCCACCATGAAGCCGCTGCGCGCCCCTCGCACGAAGCTCTCGTAGACCGGTACACCCCGCGCCATACCCGTCGCGACGATGGCGGCCACCATGACCGGGACGGCCCAGCGCGCCAGGGCGTCCAGGACGTTCACCAAGGCCCTACCCCTCCCGGCTCTTCAGGCGAAAGTAGGCGTCGGCGGTCAGGGCGACGGTGGTGGAATAAGCGGTCGCAATGAGTGTGGGGATGAGAATGTCCGCCGGCTGGGAGGCGCCCGCGGCCGCCCGCAGAGCGATCACCCCGGTGGGCACCACTGTGACGCTGGAGGTGCACAGCACGAGAAGCGTGCACATCGGAGCCGAGGCCCTGCGGGGGTCAGGGTTGAGGCGCTGAAGCTCTCGCATGGCCTTGAGCCCCAGAGGGGTAGCGGCATTGCCGAGCCCCAGAACGTTCGCGCTCAGGGCCATCAGGACGGCTCCCATGGCAGAGCCGTCAGGCGGAACGGCGGGGAAAAGGCGCCGGGCCAGGGGGAACAGCGCCCGCGCAAGCCAGCGGGTGAGGCCCGCGTCGTCGGCAATGCGGATCAGACCGGTCCAGAGCATGATGGCCCCCGCGAGCCGGACGCCGAGGTTGACGGCCTTCAGGGAACCGTCGGTGAGCGCCTGGGTAACCAGGCCCGGGTCGCCTCGGGCGGCCGCCACGGCGGCCCCCGCCGCGAGCAGCGCGGCCCAGATGTAGTTGATCACGGCCGGGACGGGCCCCCCTTCGCGGCATGAGGATATGACCCCTCCCGCCCGTTCTTGACAGCCAGCCGAGGAAGGCGCTAGCATGAAACCGTGCGACATTGACTGCCTCTCATAAGCGACCCGGGCTCGCGGGAGCGGGGTCGTTTTTTCTTTGCGTGTACCCACTTCCCCGCGTTCTCGCCGTGTACGTCCTGTTCGCTTGCGCCCCGAACGGTCCCGCGCGGATGCGTGAAGAAGGGGAACCCATGGCCAACGAGATGCATCTTCGAGACCGTGCGCTTCGTCCGGGTGGAGCCGCCGCGGCAGCCAGCGAGTCGCCGCTTGCCGTGGAATGCCGCCACGTCACCAAGTACTTTTACGTCCGCCCCGGATCGGATGACGACGACAGGGCGGCCGGCGCTCACACACCGGCGGGGGCGGGCGACGGGGAGCCACCCCCCGCGGACCGAACGCTGTGGGATGCCGTAAAAGGCCGCCTGATCCGCCCTGCGCGGCGGGTCGCCGCCATATCCAACGTGTCGTTTTCGGTGCGGCGCGGCGAGATCTTTGGCATCATCGGCCCGAACGGATCGGGGAAATCCACCCTGGTGCGGCTGCTTTCGACCCTGCTGATTCCCGACCATGGCAGCATTCGGATCTTCGGCCACGATGTCGTGACCGAGCAACTCACCGTGCGCCGGCTCATCAACCGCGTCTCGGTGGAGGCTGCCTTTTTCAAGAAGCTCTCTGCGCTCGAAAACCTCAGCTACGCGGCCCGGCTGTACGACCTCCCGGTCCGGCAGGCGAGGCAGCAGGCGGTGGAGATCCTGAGCCGGCTGGGGCTGCCGCGCTCGAAGCTGAGCGTGCCGCTGGAGGAGCTCTCCCGGGGAATGCAGCAGAAGGTAGCCGTCGCACGCGCGCTGTTCACGTCGCCCGTGCTGCTGCTCCTGGACGAGCCCACGACGGGCCTGGATCCCCGGTCGAAGCGGGAGGTCCAGGCGTTCATCCGGCAATTGCACGAGCAGCACGACGCGACGGTGCTCCTGACCAGCCACGACATGCAGGAGGTCGAGCGGCTCTGCGGCCGCGTCGGCTTCATCAAGGACGGCAAGCTCATCGTGCAGGGCACCGTCGAGGAACTGAAGGCGCTGTTGCCCGGCGGCGTCGGGGACCTGGAGGAACTCTTCTTCCGGCTGACGGGCAGTGAGTGGAAGCCGGAGGACGAGGAGGTGGGATCGCATGAGTAGAGCCGAACTCGCCCGCGAGCTCCGATCCTCGTGGGCCTTCGTCGATCGCAACTTCCACCTCGTTCGCCGGTACGTCGGGTGGGAGATGGTCTTTCTCGTCTATACCATCGTCAACAGCCTCAGCATCGGGCTGATTGGCGTGGGAGCCCCCGGGGTGGATGCGGACCCCCGCCTCGTGCTGTACCTCGTAACGGGTGCGCTTTTGTGGAGCTTCCTGTCAGTGGTCTTCACCGAGATCGGCGGGGCCGTGCAGTGGGAGCGGTGGGAGGGCACCATCGAATACACGTTCATGGCGCCCATCCGGCTCGCCACGTACCTGGCGGGCAACTGCGTGTGGGCCGTTTCGTACGCGACGCTGCGGACGGCGATCCTCCTGGCCGCGGTGGCGGCCTTCTTCCGTCTTGACATGTCGGGGGCCAACCTGGGCGGGGCCGTGCTGGTGCTCGCCGCCGCGGGGCTCTCGTTCATCGGCCTGGGGCTGATGGCCTCCGTGCTGCCGCTTCTCTCCACGGAGAAGGGGGCGCAGGCGACCAACATCTTCCAGGCCGCGCTCCTCCTCGTCTCGGGCGTCTACTACGACGTCTCGGCGCTGCCGGGGTGGCTCCAGCCGGTGGCCTACGTGAGCCCCGGCACCTACACGCTGCGCGCCACCCGGGCGGCGCTGATCGACGGGGCGCCCACCCAGGCGCTGCTGGGTGACGTGGGGATCCTGGTGGCAATGGCCGTGGTGCTGGTGCCGGCGGGCTTCTGCGTCTTCCGGGCGGGGGCGCGCTTTGCCATGCGCCACGGGAGGCTGAAGCGAAGCGGCTGAGGAAGAAGTCAGGCCCGGGGCGGCGCCGCCGCACCCCCACAGGCGACCGCTCCCGGCCGCGCCACCCCCTTGCAAGGGCAGCGGTGGCGTGACTATAATGCCCCCGAAAGGTCAAAAAAGGTCAGACACGCGTCCGGAGCAGGGGGGACCGTAGCCCGTATGGCCTCGCTGGCCGACGAAATCGAACGCCACATCAAGGAACTCTTTGCGCACACGCCGGCGCCGTACGTGGAGATCCGGCGGGTGGAGCTTGCTGATCGGTTCTCCTGCGTGCCGTCGCAGATTAACTACGTGCTCGAAACCCGGTTCACGCCGCAGCACGGGTACGTGGTGGAGAGCCGCCGGGGCGGCGGCGGGTTCATCCGCATCATCCGGCTGGGCGTTCCCGAGGCCGACCGCACCGCCGGCTTGCGTGCGCTGCTCTCCCAGTGCGGGGACGCCGTCTCGGCCAGGAACGCCGAGGCGCTCATCGACCGGCTGCGCGACGCCGGCTTCATCGGCGCCCGGGAAGCCGTGATGTGGCGGGCCGCCATCCGGTCGCAGACCGAATGGGTGGCTCACCCGGTGCTGCGTGACCAGGTGCGGGCGGCGGTCCTGCGGAGCATGCTCATGGTGCGCTTCATGGAGTACTTTGCGTCGGAGGACCTGTGAGGGCCCCCGGCCGGTGGGGAGAAATCGGCGATGATGTGCCAGCGCTGTGGGATTCGGCCTGCGACGTTACACAAGGTGCGCATCGAGAACGGCGTGAAGACCGAGGTGCACCTGTGCGAACAGTGCGCCCGGGAGACGGGGGAGCTGCCCGGGCAGGAGAGCCCGTTCGGCACCACCTTCGAGGAACTGATGAAGTCGTTCTTCGACCTACCGTTCCTGGAGGCGCCGCCGGGCGAGCCGAGCGTGCGCGCCCTGCCCCGGTGTCCCAACTGCGGGCTCACCTGGGCGGACTTCAAGCGGCTCGGGCAGCTGGGGTGCAGCCGGTGCTACGACACGTTCGAGCGGGAGCTGCGCCCCGTGCTGAAGCGACTGCACGGCGCCACGGAGCATACCGGCAAGCGCCCGCGCGAGCGCGGCGAGTCGGTGCGCCGGCGCGAGCTTGCGCGCCTTCGCGAGGAACTTCAGCAGGCCATCGCGGCCGAAGAGTATGAGCGGGCGGCCCAGATCCGGGACCGCATCCACGCGCTGGAGAAGGGGGACGGCGCCCTTTGAGCTTCGAGGACATGGTGCGCCGCCACGTGCGGGGCTGGATCGTGGGCGACGGGCCCGAGGCGGACGTGGTGCTGGGCACGCGGGTGCGCCTGGCACGCAACGTCAGGGACGTCCCGTTCCCCGGCGTGGCCAGCGCCGAGCAGCTCCACACCGTCGTCGACATGGCGCGGCAGGCCATCGCAGGCCTCGACGCCCGGTCGGGCGGGCCGTTGAAGTTCATGCGGATGAGCGAGGTGGCGCCGCTCGAGCGGGAACTGCTGGTGGAGCGCCACCTGATCAGCCCCATGCACACGCAGGACGTGCGGGAAAAGGCGTTCGCCGTCCGGGACGACGAGGCCGTCAGCGTTATGATCAACGAAGAGGACCACCTGCGCATCCAGACGCTGTTCGCCGGTTTTCAACTGGAAGAGGCCCTAAACCTGGCCGACCGGGTCGACGACCGGCTGTCGGAGGTGCTGGAGTACGCCTTCTCGGAGCGGGCAGGCTACCTCACGGCCTGGCCTACCAACGTGGGCACGGGCTTGCGGGCCTCGGTGATGCTCCACCTGCCGGCTCTAGCCATGACCAACCGGCTGCAGCAGGTGCTGGGCGCGGTGGCGCGGTTTGGGGTGGCGGTCCGAGGGCTTTACGGCGAGGGAACGGAATCGATCGGCAATATATTCCAGATTTCAAACCAGGTGAGCCTGGGGCGCAGCGAGGACGAAATTCTCAAGCATCTGGCCAATCTGGCCCGAGAAGTGATCGGGCACGAGCGCTCGTCCCGGCAGCGGATGAGCCAGGACCGGCGGGCGCTCGAGGACAGGGTCTGGCGCTCGTACGGGGTGCTGCGGTATTCTCGGGCCATCACGTCCCAGGAGGCGATGCAGCGCCTTTCCGACGTGAGGCTCGGGATCGACCTGGGCATCATCAAGGGCCTGGATCAGCGGATTTTGAAGGAGCTTCTGGTGTTGATCCGCCCGGCGCACCTGCAGAGCTTCATGGGCCGGGAACTCTCCCCGGCGGAGCGCGACGTGCACCGGGCCGCCATGATTCGAGAACGCATCCGCCTGCAGGAGACACCGCAGGCGTAGCTCGGAAGGAGCGGTGAGAAGAGTATGTTTGGGCGATTCACCGAGCGGGCCCAGCGGGTCGTGGTTTTGTCGCAGGAAGAAGCCCGACGGCTTGGCCACAACGTGGTTGGCACCGAGCACATCCTGCTGGGCCTCATTGCCGAAGGCGAAGGCGTGGCCGCCCGGGCCCTGCAGAGCATGGGCATCAGCCTGGAGCGGGTGAGGGCGGAGGTCGAGAAAGTCATCGGCCGCGGCGAGGGCACGACCACCGGGCAGATTGGCTTCACGCCGCGGGCAAAGCGGGTGCTGGAGCTGGCGTTCGACGAGGCCCGCCAGCTTGGCCATACCTACATCGGCACGGAGCACATCCTCCTGGGGCTCATCCGGGAGGGGGAGGGCGTGGCCGCCCAGGTGCTGCGCAACATGGGCGCCGACCTGGACAAGGTGCGCCGCACCGTGGTGGAGCTTCTCGGCGGCGCGGCGCCGCCCCAGGCCAAGATGGGGCGGGGTCGCAAGACCCCCACGCTCGACCAGTACGGCCGTGACCTGACCGAACTGGCGCGGGAGGGGAAGCTGGACCCCGTCATCGGCCGGGAGAAGGAGATCCAGCGGGTCATCCAGGTGCTGTCGCGGCGCACCAAGAACAACCCGGTGCTCATCGGCGAGCCGGGCGTGGGCAAGACGGCCATCGCCGAGGGCCTGGCCCAGAAGATCGTGGCGGGCGACGTGCCGGAGACGCTGCTCAACAAGCGGGTCGTCACGCTGGACCTGGCGGCGGTGGTGGCGGGCTCCAAGTTCCGGGGCGAGTTCGAGGAACGCCTCAAGAAGGTCATGGACGAGATCCGAAACTCCGGGGACATCATCCTGTTCATCGACGAGCTCCACACCATCATCGGGGCGGGCGCCGCGGCGGGAGCCATCGACGCCTCCAATATCCTCAAGCCGGCCCTTGCCCGGGGCGAGCTGCAGTGCATCGGCGCCACCACGCTGGACGAGTACCGCAAGCACATCGAGAAGGACGCGGCGCTGGAGCGTCG
>JBFMCJ010000036.1 GCA_040754675.1 Bacillota bacterium | reverse complement strand
GTCGTTTGCAAGCGGCTGGCCGGTTGCCCCGGGTAGGTGCTCGGGCGCCGCCGGCGTGATCGCCGGTGGCCTGACGGGGCCCCCGGTCGGGGTTTGCTCGGCCCATTCGATGGGCACCTCGGCCCTGAGCTGCAAATACCGGGCCTCCAGAACGGGTGGGTCGGCCGACCGGAAGGGCCGGGCAGTGAGTTGCCCGTCACGCACCCATCCTTCGGCGCCGCCGCGCAGCCAGAAGGTCACGTCATCCGGGTCGATGGGGGCCCTCCGCCCGTCGGCGTCCACCAGCCACGCGTGAAGCTGCACCGGTTGGCCGGACGTGAGGCGTATCAGGCTCGGCGTGACCTCCAGGGCCACCGGGCGCCCGATCACTTCGACCGGCAGCGCGGCCGCGGCGACCTGAATCTGGGGCAGGGCCCGGGCAAGTTCAACCACCGGGTCGCCGTTCGCGGCGTCCCGGAACAGGCTCTCCGATGAAGACCACGCCGGGGCCCCGTTTGCCTGCAGGGCAATGACGCGCCCCTTGCCGCTGCGCAGGCCCACAAAGGCGCCGGGCTCGGGGAAGAAACCAAGGTCCGGCGGATCGACCGTCCACAACAAAGACGCCGGCTCCACGGGCGGAAAGCTGGTGATGCGTGCAGGCGTCCCGGCGGCTGCGACCAGTCCTCCGGCCCCAAGGTGGTACCCATCCAGGGCCGGCCCGGTCTGCCCGGCGGCAGGCTTCAGCACGAAAGCCCCCGGGCCGGTGGACGGGCCCGGTTCGAAGAAGACCCCGAGCCCCACGGGTACCGCACGCTCCTGGCCACCCGACGGCTGGTTGACGACGCTGAGCTTCCCGGGACCGGTCAGAGCGGCCAGGGTGGCCGAACCGCCCCCGTCCAGGTTGACGGCGTCCGTGGCTCCCAGCCGCTGGAGCCACATGACCAGCTCCACCACGTCGGCACCCCGGCTCGTGGCACGCCGCCCGTCCACGGTGACCAGGATAAGCCGCCGCCCGTCTCTGCCCACACCGGCGGCGCTGCGGGGATGGCGGGTAAAGGGTTCCCCGGGCTGCCGGGCGTCGACCACGGGGCGCCCCGCCGACAGCAGCAGGGAGCCGCCCGAAATCGCCGCCCAGACCGGTTTTCCGGCGGCCCACGCCGGAAGGGACGCCGCTTCGTCGGGCGTTACCGCCGTCTCCCAGGCGCAGACGACTCCCGGGGAGAGGCGGCCTGCGAGTGCGTCGGCGCCCTCCCTCCACCCGAGGAGCACCATCTCGCCAGGCCCGGGCCCGGTTGCCGGAACGCCCCGCCCCATCCGGGTGACGGTCCACCTTCCCGGCTCCCCGGGGACCTGCGCCAGGCGGGCAAACGCCACCTGGTCCGGACTCCAGCGCGCGAGGGGGAGCGGGGCGCTTCCCCAGCGTTCGTCAAACGCACCGACCTGCCCGGGTGTCAGCGAGGGCTCGTTGAAGGCAGCCACCTGAAGGGTTGCCGGGCGCGGCGGTTGGCCGGCCTGTTGTGGAGCCCTCCCGGTTGAAGGCTCCATCACCGTCAGCACGGCGTTCAACCGGAAGCGCGCGATGTAGGCGCGAAGGCCCTCCGGAGTGCGCGTCACGGCCACGGAGGGCCGGCCGCCCGGGTACGGGCTCTTCCACGGTTTCCCGCTCTTGACCACAATTCCCGCCGGGGCCCCCGAGGTGCCCAAATGAAAGAAGTCCCCGTTGATGGCGCCGACCGCCCCGGCCTGAGCGGCAAGCTGACTGATCGGCTGCCGCTCCGTCAGCGTGGGCCCGGTCAGCACGTCAACGCCCACTCCCGGGGTGTCGAGGTCGACCACCAGGGCGAAGAGGTCCACCCATCCCTGTCCGTCCAGCCTTCGCACCGCGAACAGGCTGACACCGGGGGCGACGGGCGCCCGCCAGACCTGCTCGTCAATGGCCCCCTCCGGTGACAGGGCCGGCGAGACCCCCGGAGGAGGGGGCTCCTGGGCGGCCGCCACGATCGGGCCGGCGAGAACGGCCAGGGCCGCCAGCGCTGCCATCCCTGCAGCCGCGGCAGCGCGCATCCGTCCCGGCGCGTTGCACCGGCCCACCAGGGGGAGGAAAGATGGCGGGAGAACCACTGAACGGTACATGTCCCGGAGCCGTTCGGCACTATTCCTGCAGATTCCTCTACGAGCCGACAGATCCTGAGATGGAAGCCGCCTCCTCGCGAGCCTGCCGCCAAGAGGGTAAGCGGGCGGGCGACAAGAAACTGGGAGGCGGCCTGCCGTAGAGGGAGATGGTGGTTCTGCCAGCCTGGATCGTGGATCTTGACGGCGTGGTTTACCGGGGCTCCGAGGTGCTGCCGGGTGCGGTCGAGTTCTTCGAACGCGCCCAAAGCCGCGGGGATCCGGTCGTCGTCGTCTCCAACAATTCGGCCCCCACTGTGGAGGAGTACGTTGCGCGCCTGGGCCGGATGGGCATCCGCATCGGCCCGCGTCAGGTCGTCTCGTCGGCCCTGGCCGCGGCGCAGTTCCTGGCCCGCAGGCGCCTTCGCGGGCCGGTCATGGCCATCGGGGAGGCGGGCCTGCTTCAGGCGCTGGGGGAAGCGGGGCTTGAGGTGGTGGCCCCCGACGGGGCTCCTGCCTCGCCGAAGGTCGAGGCCGTGGTGGTCGGCATCGACCGCCGCTTCACCTACGACAGGCTTACCGCGGCGTGCCAGGCCATCCGCGCCGGGGCGCTGTTCGTGGGCACCAACCCGGACGTGACGGTGCCCGCCGAGGGCGGCCGCTTGCGCCCGGGCTGCGGGTCGCTCCTTGCCGCCGTGAGCACCTGCTCGGGCGTGCAGCCCGTGGTCGTGGGCAAGCCGCACCCGCCCATCATGGAGCTGGCCATGGAGCGGCTGGGCGTTGGCGCCGCCGGCGCCCGGCACGAGGTGATCGTGGTGGGAGATCGCCTGGACACGGACATCCGGGCTGCCAAGGCGCTGGGCCTCAAAGGGGCGCTGGTGTTGACGGGCGTGACCTCGCGGACCGACGCGGGCGGCGGCGTCCGGCCGGACTGGATCTTCGACGACCTGCAGCACCTCACCGACGCACTGATGGGGGGATAGGCGCGTCGTGGGTCATCTGTCGGACATCGCCCTGTCGGACCGCATCCGGGGAGGGCTTCTCGGCCTTGCCTGCGGGGACGCGCTCGGGGCGGCCGTGGAGTTCATGACCCGGGACGCCATCCGGCGGCGCTACGGCCGCGTTACCGAGATGGTGGGCGGCGGCCCGTTCGGCGTGGAGCCCGGCGAGGGCACGGACGACACCGACATGGCGCTGGCCGTGGCGGAGGGGCTTGTCGAAGGGGCGCCCGACGCCAGGGAAGCCGTGGGGCGCCGGCTGGTGGCGTGGTTCGAGCGCGGCCCGAAGGACGTGGGGAGCGCCACGCGGGTTGCGTTGAGCAACTACCTGGCCTGCCGGGACTGGGACGCCACCGTGGCCCGGACCCGGGTGCGCCTGCGCGACATGGCCGCCGGCAACGGGAGCCTGGTTCGCACCCTCCCCGTCTCCTTCGCGTTCTTGCGCGACCCGCAGCGCATGCGGCGGGAGTCCAGGCGGCTCTCCGAGATGACTCACCCTCACGAGCTTCCGACCATCGCCTGCGTCTACTACAATGAACTCGCCCGAGAGCTGGCGCTGGGCGCCGCCAGGGAACGGGCAGCCGAGAGCGCCCGCCGCGCCGTCGAAAGCGAGCAACTGCTGGTCTCGTACAGCACCCGAACGGTCTTCCTGCGCCACATCGACAAGGTGCCGGCGCTGTCGTACTCGGAGGTGCGGGCGTCGGGCTTCGTGCTGGACGCGCTGGTGGCGGCGCTGTGGGTTTTCCTTCGGGCGGACGGCTTTGAAGACGCCGTGATGGACGCCGTGGGGCTGGGAGACGACGCCGACTCCATCGGAGCGCTGGTCGGGGGCCTGGCCGGCACCTACTGGGGGGCTTCCGCCATCCCGGAGCGCTGGCTAGCCGTATTGAAGGCCCGCGGACGGATCGAGGCGGTCGCGCAGCGGCTGGTCGAACTTGCGTCCCGCTAGAAACCGCCCAAGGGGCCTGGCCCGGACACACCGGGGACAAGGGGCGCCGGAGGCTCCGGCGGGCGGACAGGCGGCGGGAGCTCTTCGAGCACGAAGCGCAGGAGTTCCCACGCAGCATCGGGCGTGCGGGTCTGGCTTGAAATCACCAGGGCGCCGTCCGAGAAGGGGTGGGGCAGGGCCCACAGCTTCCCGTCGACGTAAAACGGGTCGAGCCTCCCCGTGAAGACCGCGTCCTTGAGGCTCCGGGGCGCCTGCTGCCACAGCCCGGTCAGATCCAGGAGGGCGCCTTGCCGGGCGTAGAGGGAGAGGCGGGAGGTGGAGAGGGCAAAGACGTCAGGGGCATCCCGGGCCGCAATGAGGACGATGAGCTTTTGCTCGTAGGCCATGTACGGCGTGACGTCCAGCCTTGCCCGGACCTCCGGGTGAGCGGCGTTGAAGCGGTCGACCGCCCTCTGCAGGGCGTCGGCCTGCTCCGGAGACGCCCACGTCATCAACCTCACGGTGGGAACGGGCGCCGTGGCCGGCCGGCTTGTGAGAAAGGCCAACGTCAGTGCGAGCAGAACCGCTGCCAGCGCGGCCGCCAGTACCACCGGCCGCTTCCACCACGGCACCGCAGACGCCGCGCCCGCCCGGGGCCGCTCGCCTTCGGGAAGGGTTACCGCCACGGCAAGCTGGCGGCAGCCGGGCCGGGCGCAGCCGCCGTTCTCCTTCCAGCACCGGGAGTGGTGAGGGGTTCGGCAGCGCGGGCAGACCACGGCCATGTCGCCCACCTCCAGGGCGCGGCCGCAGCGCGCGCACGCCCTGCCGGCAACGCGGTCCTCGGCGGTCACGAGGGTCTCGGTCTCAGTCCGCACCGCTCCACCAGCTGGCCCCTTCCTCGCGGAAAGGGTACCATACTGAACCGCCCACTTCAAAACCGGGGAGTGGCGTGCACAAATGGCTGACGTCGTGCTGGCCCATGGCCGGGAAGGCCGGACGGCGCGAGGGCACCTGTGGGTGTACGACACCCAGATCGACCGCGTCGAGGGGGAAGCCCAACCGGGCGACATTGTCGACGTGGTGACCGCGTCCGGGCGGCTCATCGGCCGGGGCTACTACAACCCCCATTCCCGCATCCGCGTGCGCCTCCTGACGCTGGAGGACGAGCCCGTCGACCGGGAGTTCTTTGCCCGCAGGCTGGACGAGGCCCTGGCGCTACGGCGCCGCTTTTACCCGCTGGCCCAAGGGGTCCGGCTGGTCTACTCGGAGGGCGACCGGCTGCCGGGGCTCATCGTGGACCGGTTCGCCGACGTGGCGGTGGTGCAGTTCCTCACGCTGGGGATGGACGTGCGGCGTAAGATGTGGCTGGAGCTTCTCATCGAGCGCCTCGAGCCCCGCGCCATCGTCGAGCGCAGCGACGTCCCGAGCCGGCAGCTCGAAGGGCTGGAGCCCCGGAGGCAGGTGCTGTTCGGATCGGTTCTGGGGCCGGTCACGTTTGAAGAGAACGGGCTACTGTTCCAGGCCGAGGTGCTGGAGGGCCAGAAGACGGGCTTCTTCCTCGACCAGCGGGAGAACCGCCAGGCCCTCAAGCCGCTCGTCGTCGGGGCGCGAGTGTTGGACGCGTTTTGCTATACCGGGAGCTTCGCGCTGTTCGCCCGGGCATTCGGCGCATCCCGCGTCGTGGCCATCGAGCAGAGCCATATCGCGCTGGAGCTTGCGCGCCGCCAGGCCGTTGCCAACCGCCTGGACGGCATCGAGTGGGTGGAAGCCAACGCTTTCGACGAGCTACACAGGCTTGATCAGCAGCACGAGCGCTTTGACGTGATTATCCTGGATCCGCCGGCGTTCGCCCGGACGCGGCGGAGCCTGGATGCGGCGCTGAGGGGGTATAAGGAGATCAACCTGCGGGCATGGAAAATGCTGGAGCCCGGCGGCTTTCTGGTGACCTGCTCGTGCTCGCAGCACGTGGCGCCGGACCAGTTCTTCGGGGTGGTGGCCGACGCCGCCGACGACGCCAGGCGACAGTGGCGCCTGATCGAGAGCCGCACCCAGGCGTACGACCATCCCATCGTGCCGTCGGTTCCCGAGACGCTTTACCTCAAGTGCCTGGTGGCGCAGGCGCTTTAGCGGCGGGCAGCGGGCGGGCCCAAAGGATTTGTCCCGTTCCGACCGAAGCACCGAGGGCCGGGAGGACCGAGCGGCAGCGTACAGGGCCCGTGTGGGGTGGGCCTTGGAGGGAAAGAGTTTGGCTTCTGGGTACCGAGAGCTTCTCTCGAAGCTCGAGGAGATGGCGGCGTATGACGGGTTCCTCGCCACCCTCGTCGATATACGCGACAGCATGGTCTTCTACGACCGCGACCTGATGCTGGCCGGTTACACCGGTGCCATCGAAGGGCTCATCATCTCCGCCCTGGCAGCCGCCTGCCTGGAGGGGGACGGCGCCGCCGAAGAGGCGTTCACCGTGGTTCGCAAGGTGGTGGATGAGTTCCCCCACCGGCTCACCGGTGACCCGTCGGCTCCGGTGGACGTCCAGGCGGTGGTCGATGCGTTCCTGCGGGTCGGCGGGTGGATGCTGCGGGAGCGGGTCTCTGCGTACATTCTCGCCTTTTCCCGGTACATACACGGCGACTACGACCTCGAGGCATTCGTGGACGGCCTCGTCGCGGCCGCCCACGCTCTGGCGGAGCGGGATCCCGGCGGCGCCCTCGACCGGGTCGGGGAGGTGGGGGCGCTGATGCTGCGCGGGCAGATGCTGCGGGCGCGGTGGCTGGACGTGGCGACGGGGCGACTGCAGCTGTGGCTCGCGGGGCTCCGGCACATGGTCGGGCAGCTTGCCTCCACGTACCCCGGCTTTCCGTGGGGGCCCATCGACGAGGAGCGCCGGCGCCGGCCCAGCAGCGTGGTGGTGGACATGGAGGCGTTTCGCAAGCGCCGGTTGATGGCGCGGGACGCCTGGCAGCTACCGGCTCAGGGGCCGACGGCCGATCCCGTGGACGCCCTCATCGAGCGGGTATTCAGCGGACCCGCTGCGCTCGACCGCGAGACGCAGGCCGCGCTGGAGCGTTCGGCCGAGCAGGTCGTGCCGCTGCTCTCGGCCATGGTCAGTGCACGGCACCTGCTGGAGGGCCCCGGCGCCGAACCGGCGGCAGTGGTGGCGGCGATACGGGCCCTGGCCCTGCTGCGGCGCCACGAGGTGGCAACCCGGCTGGTGGAACTCGCCACCGACCCCGCGGCACCCAGGGAGGTGGCACAGGAGGCCCGCGAGGCCCTGGAACGGCTCGGGGGCCTGGCCGTGGACGGGGTCAGCGAGTACCTGCGCCAGAACACGGCCCCGCAGGGAGGGGCTGCGCTGGCCGGGCTCCTGGTGCGCATGCCGCGCAGCGAAAAGACCTTCCGTGCACTCATCGAGCTCTTCCAGCGCCTGCGCTGGGAGGACGACGGCAAACTGGCCGTGGCGGTTGCGCTGGCCGAATACGGGGACGGGCGCGCCATGGCCGTCCTGCAGCAGGCGCTGCGTGACCCCCAGCTGCCCGCCGGGAGGGTGCGGCGGGAGATCGAGGGGGCGGTGCGCCGCCTCAGCAGGCAGAAGCGCTCGCCCAGGCGGCCGAGGGTGGCCAACAAGGGGTAGACGAGAACACCACGTGCGGCATGCCCGGGCCCCGTTCCTCACCGGCAGGCGGGAGACAGCCCCCCGTAGAGGTCCAGGAGCCTCGCCGTGGTCGTGCGAATGTCGAACCGGGCGGCCCGGGCAAGGGCGTGGCCGGCCATGGTGCGGCGGAGAACCGGGTCCGACAGTATGCGCGCCGCCGCCTGCGCGAGGGCCGCGCCGTCCGGTTCGGTCAGCAGACCCTCTCGGCCGTCCTGCACCACGTCGGGGATACCGCCGGCGGCTGGCGCCACCACGGGCAGGCCTGCCGCCATGGCCTCCACCGCCACCAGCCCCTGCGTCTCGGTCGTCGAGGCCGTAAGGAAGAGGTCGGCTCCGGCCAGGTACCGGGGAACCGCCTCCGGTGCAGCGGGACCGACGAGGTGAAGCTGCCCCGCAAACGGCGGGTGGAGCGCCGCCTGCCTGAGTTGCGGCAGGAACGGCCCGCTCCCGACCACCACCGCGTGGCACTGCGGCAACCGGGTGAGTAAGTGGTGCAGGGCCTGAACCAGCGCCACCATGTTCTTCTCGCGCGTGAGCCTCCCGACGTGGATCAGGACCGGAGCCTCAGAGGGAATGGAAAGCTGCCGGCGCAGCCAGGCCGGGTCGGCATGGGCAAAGGATTCTAGCTGAAGGCCCGTGGGAACCACCGAGACCGGGGCGGTTGGCCCGTAAAGCGACGGAAGCATCCGGGCGATGGCCGGTGTCGGGGCGACGACAGCCGACGCGGCCCGGCAGAACGCTCCCACTCGGCGGCGCACCGCCGGGATCACCATCCAGGCGGGCAGTATGCCGTAGTGCGCGTACTCGTGGTAGAGCGTGTGGTGAGTGAAGATGAGGGGAGCCCCCAGGCGGCGGGCCGCCCACAGGGCCAGATCCCCCGTGAGGAACGGGCTGTGGGCGTGCACCACCGAGACGGGTTCGGAGAGAAGCGGGCCAAGCGCGCGGCGCCAGGGGATGGGCAGGCGGAAGACGGGCTGGCCAGGTGCCGGCAGCGACGGGAGCCGAAGCACGTAGGCTCCCGTGCCATCCGGGCCGGACCTGCCGTGGCCCGGGTAGGCGGGGGCCACGATGAGCACCCGGTGGCCGCGGCGCGCGAGTTCCGCGGCGGTGAGCCGGATCGACTGCACGACGCCGGAGACGTAGGGCGTGTAGCTGTCCGAGAAGAAGGCGATGGTCATAACTACCCTTTCAGCGGCTGGTCGTTCAGTTTTGGGATGGGCTGTGCTAATATATCGTAAGGGTCCGGCGTTGCACAGGATAAGCTGCGCAAAGCCCGCCCTGGCGCCACTCTTACCCGGCGGGCGCGCGGACAGGGGCGCCGGCGGGAGCCAGTCGGATCCCCAGGATACTGCGCGCGGGGGGGCGCCATGGTTATGAAATTCACCCCGGAGGCAACGGCTCCCTCGTTTGCCCCGGAGGGGAGGCGTCGAGTATGGCGGAGGGCGTGAAAGCGCTCACCATCGCTCGGCGCCAGGGGATGACGATCCGGGTCGCCGGCGAGTCGGGTGAGGGTGTCATAACGGCCGGGGAGATGCTCAGCTGGGCGCTGGCGCGATCCGGCCTGTGGGTTACGACCTTCCGCACTTATCCCGCCGAAATCCGCGGCGGGCCGTGTATGTTCCAGGTGCGCTTCGATCGCCGGCCGGTGGATACCCCTTATGGGCCGGCGGACGTTCTCATCGCGTTCAACGACGAGGGGGTCACGCTCCACCAGGACGCGCTGCGGCCGGGGGGCGTGATTTTGTATGACCGACACGAGGACGGGAGCGAGCCGCAAGGCCTCCGGCGGGACGTGACGGCCAGGGCGGTGCCCTTCGGCCAGGTGGCCTCGGAGAGGCTCCAGAACCGGCTGGCCAAGAACATGGTGGCGCTCGGGGCCACGTATGCGGCGATGGACCTGCCGCTGGACTCGGCGAAAGAGTTCGTCAGCCGCCGCTTCGCCTCCAAGGGCGAGAGCGTGGTGGCCGTCAACGTTAAGGCGCTCGACCTGGGCTACCAGTTTGCCAGGGAGCAGCTCGAGGGCCTTGGCAGGCTCGCCGAGCTTTCCGAGGCGGAAGACGGCGCCCTGGTTGCCAACGGCAGCAGGCAGGAGCGCATGGTGATCTCCGGCAACCAGGCCCTCAGCATCGGGGCCATCGCAGGCGGTTGCCGCTACTACGCGGGTTACCCCATCACGCCGGCCAGCGACATCCTGGAGTTCATGGCCGCCCATCTTCCGCAGTTCGGCGGCGTGGTGGTACAGACGGAGGACGAGATGGCGGCGCTGGCCTCGGCGCTGGGCGCCTCGTTCGGCGGGGTGCCCGCCATGACGGCCACCTCCGGCCCCGGGCTTTCCCTCATGGTGGAACTCATCGGCCTTGGCGTCATGAGCGAACTGCCGGTGGTCGTCGTGGACGTGCAGCGGGCGGGCCCCAGCACGGGAATGCCCACCAAGACGGAGCAGGGCGACCTGAACCTGGCCATCTACGGGGGGCACGGCGAGTCCCCGCGGGTGGTCATGGCGCCGGTGAGCGTGCGAGACTGCATCGACATCGGGCGGCGGGCCTTCGAGGTGGCCGAACGCTATCAGACCCCCGTCATCGTGCTGAGCGAACTGGTGCTGGCGCAGCGAACGGAGAGCCTGCCCGTACCGAAAGGCCGCGACCTGGCGGTCATGCCGCTCTCCGCTGACGCGGGCCGGTCGGGCGGGACGCCCAACGGCGTGTCCAATGGCGCTTACCGGCGGTACGTGGACGCCGAGGAAGGGGTCTCGCTTCGGGCCTTTCCGGGCGACCCCGACAGCCTGCACGTGATCACGGGCCTCGAACACGACGAATACGGGCATCCGAGCTACGACCCGGAGATGCACCGGCGCATGTCCGAAAAGCGCCTGCGCAAGCTCCAGCACCTGGCCCGCTCGGTAGAGGAGCGCCCGGAGGGCTGGGTGGAGCGGTTCGGCTCGCCGGACGCCCGCATCGGGCTCATCGGCTGGGGATCCACCTTCGGTACCGCCAGGGAAGCGGCACGGTTCGCCGAGTCGGTGGGCGTCAAGGTGCGAGGCCTGTGGGTGAAGCTCCTGTCGCCGCTGCCCGTCAAGCTCATTGCTGAGTTCGTCGGGGGGCTTGACGTGGTCATCGTGCCGGAGCTGAACCTCAGCGGGCAGTTCGCCCGCTACCTCGAGGCCAGCGGAGTACAGGCCTCCCTGGTGGGACTGAACAAGCAGGAGGGGCTCCCCTTCACGCCCGACGAGATCCTGGCCCGCATTATGGAGGTGGCCCAGGCATGAGCGTGGTGCGCACCCAGGCGCTGCCGAGGCTTCCCGACGACGTGAAGATGTCCCCGGCGGACTACAAGGGAATCCGGCCCATATGGTGCCCGGGGTGCGGCGATTACGGGATCCTGAATGCCGTGATCCAGGTGCTGGCGCGCAATCAGGTGGACCCGTCGCGCCTGGCCGTTGTCTCGGGTATCGGGTGCTCGGGGCGGTTCCCGGCGTTCGTCAAGAGCTACGGCTTCCACGGCGTGCACGGCCGGGTGCTGCCGGTCGCCACCGGGCTGAAGCTGGCGAGGCCTGACCTGACCGTGCTGGCGGTTGGCGGCGACGGCGACGGGCTTGCCATCGGCATGGGCCACCTGCCGCACGCCATCCGGCGCAACGTGGACATCACGTACCTGCTCTTCGACAACCACATCTACGGGCTGACCAAAGGGCAGCCCTCACCGACGACCGAGGTGGGGCACAAGACCCATGCCTCGCCGTTCGGGGTTTCGGAGTACCCCATCAACCCGCTGGCGATGGCGCTGGTGTCGGGGGCCACGTTTGTGGCGCGGGGCTTCTCGAGCCACACGAAGCACCTGGCGGACATCATCGAGGCGGCGATGGAGCACCGGGGCTTCAGCTTCGTCCAGATCATGACGCCTTGCGTTACCTTCTACGACAACTACAAGGTCTGGAAGGCAACGGCGTGGGAGATCGGGCCGGATCACGACCCATCCGACTTCCAGGCGGCGTTGCGGCTCGCCACCGAGGCAGAGGGCCTGCCCATCGGGATCGTCTACCGGACGGAGCGGCCCACGTACCTTGACCGGCTGGCGGCCGGGCTGAAGGATAGCGAGCGGCTGCAGGCCCGGCGGCGCTACGATCCCGAGCAGGACGCGGCACTCCTCGACAGCATCCTGCAGCGCTACCGTTAAGGCGGCGGCCGGAGGACAGAAAAACAGGCGGCGGCACCGCCCCTGGTTCGGGCGTACCGCCGCCTGCTCATTTCGGGGAACTGCAGCGGCTCGCGCCGCCGCCGGCCCTTCAGTGCGTGACGACCCGCAGGAAAAGCCCCAGAACGCTCAGCGCCGCCAAGACCGCGAGAAGATAGGCAAGCTGCCGCCTGGATATGCCTGGCCCGGATGGTTGCTGCTTCACCATGGTCCCTCCCACACCCGCGTATTATAACGGGGGCCGGCTCGGACGGCATGCCCGGCGTTGCCTTGACATTCGGGCGGGCCAGGTGTTAGCCTTTAACCAGGTTAAGATACGAGGTGTGCAAGGGCGCCATGTTACCCGTGACCCTGGCGTCGAACCGGTACGCGTACATCGAGATGCTCTCTGACTTCTTCGTCGAGATGATGGTCGACGTGGTGACCACCCGTACGCTGTCCGATGCCGGTTCGTACATCACGGTTTCGCAGCTGGAATGTCTCAAGTACCTGCAGCGCCACGGCGCGTGCTCTGCCGCCGAACTGGCGGAAGGCCTTCACATGAGCCCGCCGGCGGTCACCAAGCTGGTGGACCGGCTGGTGCGGAAGGGGCTGGTGCGGCGCCGGGACCGCCCGGAGGACCGCCGATCCGTGGAGATCTCGCTCACCGAGGCCGGCCGCCGCACCGCGGAGGAACTGCGCCGGCGGCGCAGCCGGGTCCTCGAAATGATTCTCAACCGTATGGGCCCCGACGACCGGGAGGAACTGGAGCGTTCGCTCCGCGCGTTCGTGGCGGCGGGCCTCAGCGATCCCCAGGTGGTCGAGGCGCTGTGCCTGCGCTGTGGTGATGAGAGCACCCCCGATTGCCCGCTCATTGACGCCTACCGGACGCTGACCGGGTCATCCCTTCAGTGCCGCTGAAGGGGTGCGCCCGGACCCGCAGGATCTTGCCCACGGCTCGCGGAATGCGCAGTTAAGCCTGCCGGTGCCGACAGGAAGGAGTGCTCGTGGGGGCCAGGCATCCGTTGGCCGGGCGCACGCCGCGCCGCAGACCGCCGTTCGCCAGGGAGCTCTTGCAGGGCCTCGAGCGCTTCACGCGGTTCAGCCGGGAAGCTGCGGCGGCGCCCGACGAGGTGGCCGTCTTCCGGCTGGCGGTGCGGGCTGCCATGGACGTCTTCCGTGCCGGCCACGCCGCGATCCTGGGTATCGACGGCCGCGCGGGTCGCTTCCGGGTGGCGGCGGCCGTGGGGCTTGACCCGCTGACGGTGGAGCGCTTCAGCCTGGGTCTCGACGAGGGGCTGGCAGGGCGCGCGCTGCAGCTTCGAAGGCCGGTCGAGAGCGCGGTGAAGAGCGACCCGCGCTTCGTGACCTTCGACTGGCAGACTGACCGCTTTGAGCGGGCGCTGTGTGTTCCGATGTTCCTGCGAGATCGGCAGCCCGTGGGCGTTTTGAGCCTTGGCGGGCGGTTCCCGTTCGGGACGGTCCAGCAGCAGCTTGCCCTGACCCTGGCCAATCTGACGGCTGCTGCGGTGGAAAACACCCGCCTTCTGTCCGACAGCCGCCGCACCCTCTCCCGACTTGAGGCGGTGCTGGAAGCCGCCCGGTCCATCCAGTCGATGGTGGGCCTGGACGAGACGCTGCGGTGCATCGTCGAGGACGCGGTGCGGGTGGTATCGGGTGCCGAGTGCGGGGTGTTGATGCTACTGGAACAAAACGATAAGCTCGCCGTCAAAGCCCAGGTAGGTTATCCCGACGCCGAACTCGACTCCCTGCGGCTTGGCCCTGGCGAGGGGTACGCCGGGCAAGTGCTGCAGCGCCGGCGCCCCATGATCTTCCGGCGCCTTCAGGGCTCACGCCTCGCCGAGCCCCTTTCGAGGCAGCTTCCTGCCAACAGCCAGGCGCTGGCCGTGAAGAGCGCGGTGGGCGCGCCCGTCCTTCTCGGAAACCGCATTCTTGGGGTGCTGGCGGTCGAGAGCCGGACAAGCGAGGATGCCTTCAGCGAGGCGGACATGGAGGTGCTCATGGGGCTTGCGTCCCACGCGGCGATCGCCGTGGAACGGGCCCGCCTCGTCGAGCAGCGGCGGGAGCTTTACCTTTCCGGCGTCCGGACGCTGGTGGCGGCCATCGACGCGCGGGACCCCTCCGCCCGCGGGCACAGTGACCGGGTGGCGTTCTACAGCCGCCGCGTTGCCGAAGCCATGGGCATGAGCCCGAGCTGGGTGGAACGTGTGGAGCTGGCAGCGCTGCTCCACGACGTGGGCAAGATCGGCGTGACCGACCTCGTGCTGCGCAAGACAGGGCCGCTGGAACCGGCGGAGCGCGCCGTCATGATGGCCCACGTGGAGCTCGGCGCCCAGATCCTGTCGGCGAACCGCGCCCTCAAAGACCTCGTTCCGCTCGTGCGCCACCACCACGAGTGGTACTCGGGCGGCGGCTATCCCGACGGCCTCAAGGGGGATGCCATCCCGTTGGGTGCAGCCATCATCTCGGTGGCCGACGCGTTCGACACCATGACCACGGGAAGGCCGTACCGGGCCGCCTCCACGCTGGAAGACTCGCTGGCCGAACTGGAACGGTGCGCGGGAACCCAGTTCCACCCCGAAGTGGTGAGGGCCCTGGTCCGGGCCCTCAAGGAAGACGAGGCGAAGGGGGCCGCGTACGTCTTCCAGCTTCGTGCCTGGCAGTGGGAGGCCGGCGAGGCCGCCCAGGCCGCCGAGACCCCGCAAACCGAGACGCTTGGTGAGCGGCTGCCTGAAGCCCCCTCCCTGCGGGGCGCTCACGTGGTGTCGCCGCCGCAAGAGCAGGCCGGGCGCATCACCCCGGTTCAGACGAAGCAGCTTTCGGCCCTTTATCGCCTGGCGCAGGCCATGCGAGACGTGCTCGACCTGCCGCAGCTTTTGCAGCACGTCATCCGCATCATCCAGTCGGAGCTGGGCTTCCAGGACTGCTGCGTCTTCCTGGTGGATGCCGAGACGGATGAACTCTCGATGGCTGCGGCAGCGGGCGCCTTCTCCGGGCTGGAGGGGCTGCGGCTCAAGAAGGATCAGGGCGTGAGCGGGTGGGTGGCCACCCACGGGTTGCCCGTGCTGGTACCCGACGTGAGCCAGGAGCCCCGCTACTACCCGGGCCCGCCCTCGACCCGGAGCGAGGTGGTGGTGCCGATGATAGCGGGAGCGCGGGTGATCGGCACGCTGACCGTCGACTCCACACGCCTCAACGCGTTCAGCGTGGAGGAGGTGCAGCTTCTCACCACCGTCGCGCAGCAGGCGGCGGTGGCGGTGGAGGTGGCGCAGCTCCACGAGCAGGCGCGGCGGGCTGCCATGCGGGACGGGCTCACGGACCTGTTCAACCACCGCCATTTCTACGAGCGCCTGGAAGAGGAGCTGGAGCGGGCCGGGCGCTACGGGCACGGGCTCGTGGTGGCGCTGGGCGACGTGGATCGCCTCAAGGACGTCAACGACAACCTGGGCCACCTTGCGGGGGATGCGGTGCTGGTGGAACTGGCGAGGGCGCTTCGCGCCAACTCCCGGCGCTACGACGTGCTGGCGCGCTACGGGGGCGACGAGTTCGCCATCATCATGCCGCAGACGGACCGGCAGGGGGCGCTGGTGGCCATCGAGCGGATCGACAGGGCTGTGGCGAAGGCGTCGTTCAACTGGTACGGGGTGAACCTGGAGCTGCCCCGCATCAGCTGGGGGCTGGCTTCCTTCCCCGAGGACGGGAGGCGGTCGTCGGAACTGGTGGCGGCTGCCGACCAGCGGATGTACCTGGCGAAGCGCGAGCGTGCGTACCTGGGCGAAAGCGATGGGGACGGGGGCAGCTGAAGAGCCGGGATGGCCGGGCCGGGGCAGCGAACTCGGGCCGCGTCGTTGCAGGTAGAAGGGCCGGCCGTCACCTTCAGGCTGGTAAACGCCGGCGGCGAGCGCCTGACGGTGGCCGAAGCGGGCCGAACCCGGCGCAAAAGGCCGGCGATCCTCATCCTGCCGGGCCTCTATCAGGCGCCGGCCGGGTCGATGGGATGGCTTTTCCAGCTGGCGCGGGGCGGTGCCGTGGCCGCATCGTTCGCCGACCCCGTGAGGATGGATGGCGAGAAAAGTGGGGCCCGGGCGGCGGAGGGTTTTGCAGG
>JBFMCJ010000035.1 GCA_040754675.1 Bacillota bacterium | reverse complement strand
GCCCGGCCCCCGGGCACCGGGCTCCATCCGTTGGCGCCGGGCAACCCCGTGCACTGCTTGCAGGGAGTGTTCATTTATGCGGCAGGCAACGCCGTCTTTGCCAGGCTTGCCGTCGAACGTCTCGTCGCGGCGGAGCGGCTTTCTCCCGCCCACCTGGTGGCCGCCTGTGCCGCCGGTGGGTTTCTCACGGGTGGCGTGGCGGCCGCGGCCCTGTTTGCCATCGGCGCTGCCGGCACGTTCGACCAGCCCATGCCGCTGATGGCCGCCGCGGGCAGGCTCCACCCCACAGTGGCCGTTGTGCACGTCGCCGTGGTGGGGGCCGCCGCGTACACGACTGCCGTCGCAGGGGCTCATGCGCTCGCGTCCGCCGCAGCCGCTGCCTTGGGAGGATCAAGGACAAAGCCGTTGTGGGCGGCGCTGGTCGTGGCATCCGTGCTGCCGGCGGCTCGAGGGGGCTTCGTCGAGACCGTACACCGGCTGTACCCCTTGGGAGGATGGGCGGCCCTGGCGGCGCTGGCCCTCAGTTGGGTCTTTGCAAGGCTCGGCAGGCGGCGCCTATACTAGAAGACGACCATCTCCTGGTGGATGCGTGGTGCCAGGACTTGACCCGTAACGGCCCGTGGGAGCCCGTCTACCTCGATAATGCCGCCACGACCAGGGTACGCCCCGACGTGGCCCAGGCCGTGCTCGAGGCGATGACCGACGGTTACGGCAACGCCTCGTCGCGTCACCGCCTGGGCGCCCGCGCAAGGGCGGCGCTGGAACGGGCTCGAGCTCAGGTGGCGGCCCTCATCGGTGCCGAACAACGCGGGGTCATCTTCACCGCAAGCGCCACCGAGGCCAACAACATGGCGCTGTTTGGGGTGGCGCGGGCGTACTCCCGCCAGGGGCGACACATCGTCACGACGGCCATCGAGCACCCGTCGGTTCTGGAGGTGGCGGCGGCCCTGGAGGCCCTGGGCTACGAGGTGACTCGGGTACCTCCCGGGCCGGACGGGGTGCTCGACCCGTCGGCGGTGGCCGCCCACGTGCGGCAGGATACCGTGCTCGTGTCGGTCATGCTGGTCAACAACGAGACGGGCGCGCTCCAGCCCGTACCCGAGATTGCTCGCCTCGCGCGCTCGCGAAACCCGCGAGCGCTCGTCCACAGCGACCTGGTTCAGGCCGCCGGCAGGATCCCCGTGGACGTGAAGAGCCTCGGGGTGGACCTCGCTTCCTTGAGTGCCCACAAGCTCCACGGGCCCAAGGGCGTCGGGGCGCTGTACGTGGCGCCGGCCGTTCGTATCGAGCCGCTCATCTACGGCGGGGGGCAGGAGCGCGGGCTTCGCAGCGGCACCGAGAACATCCCCGCCATCGTGGGGTTCGGGGTGGCAGCCGAGCTCGCCATGCGGGAACTGCCCGACTCGGCCGCCCGCCTGCGCCGGCTGAGTGAGAGGCTCAGGGCCGGACTTCAAGAGGCCTATCCCCGGATCGTCTTCCTGGGCCCGCAGGACGCGGATCGCCGCGCACCCCACATCGTCTCGGCGGCTTTCCCCGGCCTGCGAGCCGAAGTGCTGGCCACGCACCTCGACCAGGAGGGCGGGGTGCTGGTCTCGACCGGATCGGCGTGCTCGTCCCACAAAGCCCGTACGAGCCACGTGCTGAAGGCAATGGCGCTCGGCGACAGCCTCGCCGATTCCACGATCCGGCTCAGCCTGGGCCTGCTGACCCGCGAGGAGGAGATTGACAGGGCGATCGAGAGCGCAAGGCGCGTCATCACCGACCTTGCAGCCTTTCTCGGGGCACGGGGGCTCTCCCGTGGCTAGCCCGGCTGCTGTGCCTGTGGTGCTCATCCGCTACGGCGAGGTGGGCCTGAAGGGCTCCAACCGCGCGTGGTTCGAACGCATCTTGCGGGAGAACCTCCGCAAGGCCCTGCGCCCGCTGGGGCCGTGGGAGGTGCACAACCTGCGCGGGCGCCTCGTGCTGGCCCCGGGCGACAGGGAGGCCTTCGGCGACCTCCTCGCGGCCGCCGAGCAGGCGGCTGCCGCGGCTTCACGGGTGTTCGGCGTGGTGGGGGCCGGACCCGCGCGGGAGGTGCCGCCGGACCTGCCGGCCATCCTGGCCGCGGCCGAGGCCCTGGTGGCGCGCCGCCTGCCGGCGGAGGCCGGCACCCCGCTCTCCTTCAAGGTCGCAGCGCGCCGCTCCAACAAGCGCTTCCCGCTGGATTCCATGCAGCTCAACCGCGAGGTGGGCGCCCACCTGCTGCGTGCCTTCGGAGGGCGCCTCGTGGTGAACGTGCACGATCCGCAGCTCGTCGTGCGGGTCGAGGTGCGCGACGGATCCGCGTTCGTCTACGACGGCGAACGCCCGGGCCCGGGCGGCCTGCCGGTGGGGGTGAGCGGGCGGGCGCTGGCGCTCCTCTCAGGCGGCATCGACAGCCCTGTTGCCGCCTGGATGGGCATGAAGCGGGGCCTGCGCGTGGACGGTGTCCACTTCCACGCCATGCCCTTCACCACGGAGCAGGCGCTGCTGAAGGTCGTACGGCTCGGGCGCCTGCTGGCCGCATGGCAGGGGGACATGCGGCTGTTCCTCACCCGGTTCACCGACGTGCAGAAGGCCATCTACACCAACTGCCCGCCGGACTACGGCGTCATTCTCATGCGCCGCATGATGGTGCGCATCGCCAACGTGCTTGCGGACCGCCACCGCTACCACGCCCTGGTAACCGGCGAGAACCTCGGCCAGGTGGCGAGCCAGACCCTGCCGAGCATGGCTGCCGTAGAGGCCGTTTCTCGCCGGATCATCCTGCGCCCGCTGGTAGGGATGGATAAGACGGAGATCGTGGAAGCCGCCCGCCGCATCGGCACTTACGACACGTCCACGGAAGCGTACGAGGACTGCTGCACCCTCTTCGTCGCGCGCCACCCGCAGACGCGCCCCGCCCTCGAACGCGTCGAGGCAGTGGAGGCCCGGCTGGATGTGGCCGGCCTCGTGGACGATGCGGTCGCACACACGGAAGTGGTGGAGGCAGCCGATGAACCGGCCTTCCGGCACGGAGTCGCCGCCGCCGGCGGCTGAGGGCGATGACCTCAACCGGGCCCTGGCGCTGGCGCAGGCCCTTCTCGACGAAGGGCGGGCGCAGGCTGCCCTGGACCACCTGTCCGCCCTCGTGACGCTCCACCCTGACTCGGCCGTCCTCTACAACAAGCTCGGGATCTGCCTGGCGCGCCTGAACCGGTTGGAAGAGGCGGCCACCACCTTCGAGCGCGCCTCGGCCCTCGACCCGGCCTATGCAGCGCCGTGGAGCAACCTCGGGAACGTCCGGCTGGAGCAGGGCCGCCCGGCAGAGGCAGAGGCCGCCTACCGGCAGGCGCTCGCCATCGACCCCGACTACGCCCCCGCACACAACAACCTGGCCGCCGCCCTTCGCCGCATGGGGCGCTACGACGAGGCCGTACGCCACCTGAAAGAGGCCGTGCGGCTGCAGCGTGACGCCCAGGTGGACCGTCCCCTGTCGGCGCCGGGAAGGTGGCTCTTCTACGGCGTGCTCGGGCTGGCGGCGATCCTCTACTGGGCGTGGCGGCAGCGGTTGGGTTCGGTGGTGGCGGGAGCCGTGCTGGCGGGACTGGTGTTGGCTGCCGACAGTGCAGTTCACGCCGAAGCGCCGGGCCCGGGTCGCTCAGAGGGGCCTGCCGCCGAGGCGGTCCTGCCGGAGGGGCTTGTCGCTGCGGGCTCAAACGCCGAAGGCCTGACTCCCTCTGAATTGCGTGCCCGACTGGCCGTCGTGGCTGCCGCGATGCTGGCCGAGCCCATCGTGCTGCGGGCCGGAGACGAGCACATCGAAGTCGTTCCGGCCTCTCTGGGCATCCAGGCGGACATCGAGGCTACCCTGAGGCAGGCCGCGGAGGCGGCGAGGTCACCCCCCGGCCTTTCAGCAGAACCCATACGGCTCCGCCTCTCTGGCCCGGATCCGAAGGCGGTTCGCAGCCTTGCGGCGCGCCTCGACCGGCTCGCGGGTCAGGCCGCCGTCGAGCCCCGGATCTTCTTTGACGCTGCGGGCCGAGGAACCATTGTCCCCGGGCGTGCGGGGCGCCGCGTCGATGCCAGGGCTCTTGCCTCACTCGTAGTGGACGCGGCCGCGGCCCCGCGCCCCCGGGTCGTCGACGTGCCGTTCGAGGACACCCGCCCCGCCTTGAGCGAGGCCGACCTGGCGCCGCTCGCCGAGGCCAGGCCGCTGGCCTCCTATGCGACCCGGTACGACCCCGGGCAGGCCGAGCGGGCCGGCAACATCTCCACGGCGGCCCGGGAGCTGAACGGGCTCGTCCTGCGCCCCGGGGAGGTCTTCTCCTTCAACGAAGCGGTCGGGCCGCGCATCACCGAGCGCGGCTACAAGGAAGCCCCCGTCCTCCTCAACGGGCGGCTGGTGGTGGACGTGGGGGGCGGCGTCTGCCAGGTTTCCACCACGCTTTACAACGCGGCCCTCCTCGGGGGCCTTTCGGCCAGGTCGCGGGCCCCCCACTCCCGGCCGGTCTGGTACGTCAGCCTCGCCCGGGACGCCACCGTGGCGTACAATCTCATCGACCTGAGGCTTCACAATCCCGCGCCGTATCCGGTGGCCGTTCAGGCCGCCGCGGGCGGCGGGGAGCTGACCGTGACGCTATGGGCCCCCGCATGGGCGCAGCCGCTTCCGTGGAGGCTTCGCACCGTGGTGGAGCAGGCCATCCTCGCCGGCACGGTCGCGGTGGAGGACCCTTCCCTGGCTCCCGGCGACGAGCGGCTGGAGGAGCCGGCCGCCACAGGCTACGTGGCCACCCTATGGCGCGAACTCCCACTGTACGGCCCCTTCGCCGTGCGGGAGCGGGTAAACCGCTCCTACTACGCGCCCCGGCCGGCCCAGATGCGGGTCGCTCCGCAAGGCCTGCCGCCGCCCGTGCCGGAGGAGGAAATGCCCGGCCCGGAGTGAATCTCGACTCCCACCAGCATCCTCAATCGTGGACCGGCTTTATCTTCGACAGGGGGCGGCAAACAGCACCATGGGACGTTTCGCTTACTTTCAAGGACGAGTCGTACCGATCGAGGAAGCTCGCCTGAGCATCATGAGCCACGCGCTCCACTACGGGACCGGCTGCTTCGAGGGAATCCGCGCCTACTGGAACGAGGAACACCGCCAGCTCTACGTGTTCCGCCTGCGCGAGCACTTCGAACGCATGCTGAACTCTTGCAAGATTCTGAGGATAACCCCCCGCCTCTCGGTGGACGAACTGGTGGCCATCACGCTGGACGTTCTCCGCAGGAACGGCGACCGGGAGGACGTCTACGTCCGGCCCCTCTTCTACAAGAGCGAACACGCCATCGGCGTCCGGCTGCACCAGCTTTCGGACGACTTTGCGCTGTTTGCCGTCCCCTTCGGCGCGTACATCGATGTGGAGAAGCCCATACGCTGCAAGGTTTCGTCGTGGCGCCACGTCAACGACAACGCCATCCCGATGCGGGCGAAGGTCTGCGGCGCTTACGTGAACGCGGCGCTCGCCAAGTCCGAGGTCATGGAGGAGGGGTACGACGAGGCCATCTTCCTGACCATGGACGGGCACGTGTCGGAGGGGAGCGCTGAGAACCTCTTCATCGTGCGCGGCGGGCGCCTGATCACCACCCCGGTTTACGAGGACATTCTGGAGGGGATCACCCGCGCGACGATCATGCAGCTCGCCCGGGAGCAGCTCGAGGTGGCTGTCGAGGAGCGCCCCATCGACCGCACCGAGCTTTACGTGGCCGACGAGGTATTCCTGGTCGGCACCGGTGCCCAGGTGAGCGCCGTGGGGGAGGTCGACCGGCGCCCGGTGGGGACCGGCGAGATGGGGCCGATCACCAGAGCCATCCAGCAGCTCTACTTCAACGTGGTCAAGGGCAGGGTGCCGGCGTACCGGCACTGGCTCACTCCGGTCTACCAGGAGGCGAAGTGAATGCGGCTGACGGAAGCGCAATCCAAGGCGCTGTTTCGCAGCGTGGGCCTGCCCACGCCCGACGGCGAACTGGCCACCAACCCCGACGAGGCCGGGCGAATCGCCGGACGGCTGGGAGGGCGCGTCGCCGTCAAGGTTCAGATCCCCATCGGCGGCCGCGGCAAGGCGGGGGGCATCCGGCTTGCGGATTCCCCGAACCAGGCGGCCGAACATGCCCGCGCCCTGCTCGGATCCCGCATCCGGGACTATGTGGTGCGCGAGGTGCTGGTGGAGCGGGCCGTTCCCATCTCCCGTGAGTATTACCTGAGCGTTACCGTCGACCGTGCGCGCCAGTCTCCCGTGGCGATTTTCTCCACCGCCGGCGGCATGGACATCGAAGAGGTGGCCGAACAGACGCCCGAGCGTATCGCCAAGCAGTGGATCGACATCGGGCTGGGCTTGAGGGACTTCCACGCACGGCGCCTTTTCGACGAGGGCGGGGCGCCCGCCGCGCTGCGGGCGGAGCTAGGGCGGTTCCTGTCCGGCCTCTGGGGGCTATTCAACCGGGTGGATGCGCAGCTCGTCGAGATCAACCCCCTCGCCGAGACCCAGGACGGGCATCTCGTCGCGCTTGACGGCAAGGTGGAGATCGACGACAACGCGCTGTTCCGGCACCCCGACCTGGCGGCCATGCGGTCCGTCGAGGCAGACCACCCCCTGGAGCGCGAGGCGCGAGCGCACAATTTGGCCTACGTCAAGCTGACGGGCAGCGTCGGTGTGATCGGCAACGGCGCGGGGCTCGTTATGGCGACGCTCGACGCGGTGCAGCGGGAGGGCGGCCGGCCGGGCAACTTCCTGGACATAGGGGGCGGAGCGCGCGCCGAGGTGGTGGAAAAGGCCCTCCGCATCGTCATGAGCGACCCCGAGGTGAAGGCCGTCTTGCTCAACGTGTTCGGCGGGATCACCCGCTGCGACGAGGTCGCCAGGGGGCTTGTCCAGGCCCTTTCGGCGCTGGGCGGGCCCCGGGTTCCTGTGGTGGTGCGCCTGGCCGGCACCCGCGAGGAGGAGGGGCGGGCGCTTCTGGCTCAAAGCCGCGTGAACGGCGTGGAGAGCGCCGCCACCTTCCAGGAGGCGGCGCGCCGGGCCGTGCAGCTCGCCACCGCCGCCGGGTGACCCAGACTGCGGAAGCGACAGCACCGCACCCTGAGCAGAGAGGAGCGCCGCATACATCATGGCCATACTTGCAGACCGGAGCACGCGGCTCATCGTTCAGGGCATTACGGGCCGGGAGGGCGCCTTTCACACCCGGCAGATGCTTGATTACGGTACCCGGGTCGTGGCCGGCGTGACCCCCGGAAAGGGCGGGACCGCCGTCGAAGGCGTGCCGGTGTTCGACACGGTCGCGCGGGCCAGGGAGGCCACGGGTGCGAACGCCTCCATCATCTTCGTCCCGGCCGCCTTCGCCGCGGACGCCGCCCTGGAGGCCATCGAAGCAGGGTTGAAGCTGGTCGTCGTCATCACCGAGGGCATCCCGGTCCAGGACATGCTGCGGGTGGTGGCGAGAGCTCGTGAGAAGCAAACACGCCTCATCGGGCCCAACTGCCCGGGGCTCATCTCGCCGGGCGAGGCACTCCTGGGAATCCTGCCGGGCCGGGTCTTCACGCCGGGCCCGGTAGGGATCGTCTCCCGCAGCGGTACGCTCACGTACGAGGTGGTGCACCTGCTGGGCCGGGCCGGCCTGGGGCAGTCCACCTGCGTGGGGGTGGGCGGCGATCCCATCATCGGCACCCGCTTCGCGGACGTGCTCCAGCTCTTCGAGCAGGACCCGGCCACCGAAGCCGTGGTGCTCATCGGGGAGATCGGCGGCACGGACGAGGAAGAGGCGGCGGCGTTCATCCGGCGGTCCATGACCAAGCCAGTGGTCTCTTTCATCTCCGGCCGCACCGCGCCGCCGGGCAAGCGCATGGGGCACGCGGGCGCCATTATCTCCGGGCGCATGGGCACACCCCAGTCGAAGGTGGAGGCCCTCACCGCCGCGGGGGTGCCGGTCGCCTCCTCCATCGACGAGATTCCCCAACTCGTGAAGGAGCGCATAGGCAGAGCGGTTGCTGGGCGTGCCTGATGCGGCCCCGCTTGCCGCGGCTGGCCGGCCTCAGCGGCTGCGGGGCACCCACCAGACGATCACCCGCCGGCGCCAGATGAGACGGGGGATCGCCATAAGGATGAAGCGGCGTAGCATGGCCTGACCTCAGCCTCCCGGCGGGCATCCTATGCGCCGGAGCCGCCGCGGGTGCAGGGCGCCTGCGCAGAAGGAGTTTGGCGGCGCCGGCGGGAAGTTTCCAGGGGAGGCGAGGCCGCCGTGTCACACCCACAGCCTCAGCCGCAGGCCGCTCGGACCCCGCTTGCGGGCGTTCACGAGCGGCTTGGCGCGCGGATGATAGAATTTGCCGGGTGGTGGATGCCGGTCCAGTACTCCAGCATCGTCGAAGAACACCGAACCGTCCGGCAGCGGGCTGGCCTTTTCGACCTTTCCCACATGGGCGAGCTGATCGTGGAAGGCCCGGATGCCACCGCCGCGCTCAACTCGCTCGTGAGCTGCAACGTGGCCGCGCTGCGACCCGGCCAGGCTCGCTACGGGGTCATGTGCCTGCCGGGTGGAGGCATCATCGACGACCTCCTGGTCTACCGGGAAGGCCCGGACCGGTACATGCTCGTGGTCAACGCGGCCTGCCGCCCCAAGGACCGGGCCTGGCTGGAGCAGCACCTGGCAGGCTCCCGGGTGAGCCTGTCGGACGAGACCGAGGGCATTGCCCTCGTGGCGGTCCAGGGGCCGAAGGCCCAGGAGATGCTGCAACCCCTGACCTCCGGCCTCGATCTGGACGCCCTGCCCTTTTACCACTTCGGCCGCGGCCAGGTCGCGGGCATCCCGGCCCTGCTCTCTCGCACCGGCTACACGGGCGAGGACGGCTTCGAAATCTTCGTGGACGCTGCCCGCGCCGAGAGGCTCTGGGATACTTTGATGAACGAGTCGCCCCGGGTGGGGGCCCTGCCGGTCGGCCTCGGGGCCCGCGACACGCTGCGCCTGGAAGCGCGCTACGCGCTGTACGGCCACGACATCGATGAGACCACCACCCCGCTCGAGGCCAACCTGGGGTGGGTCGTGGACTTCGAGAAGGGGGACTTCATCGGCCGCCACGCCCTGGTGCAGCAGAAAGAGCGCGGCATGCTGCAGCGGCTGGTGGGGTTCGTCATGGAGGAGCGGGGCATTCCCCGGGAAGGTTATGCCCTCGTTGACCCGGCCACGGGGCGCAAGGTCGGCCGCGTGACCAGCGGCACGCTTTCGCCCACGCTCCAGCAGGGCATCGGCATGGGGTATGTGCCCGCCGCGATGAGCGCTCCCGAAACGCCGGTAGGCGTGGAGATACGAGGGCAGGTGCACCGGGCGCGCATCATCAAGGGAAGCTTCGTGCCCATTCGCACCCGCGCCCGCAGTGAGGCCCGTAAGGCATTCGACAAGCAAAAACCCTGAGGGGGCGGTGCACGTTGTATCCGGCTTCGCTGAAGTACACCAAGGAACACGAGTGGGCCGCCGTGGACGGGCGGCGGGTCCGGATCGGCATCACCTTCTACGCGCAGAAGGAACTGGGCGACGTGGTCTACATCGAACTCCCGAAGGTGGGGGCGACCGTCGAGCGCGAGAAGCGGCTGGCGGTGGTGGAGTCGGTCAAGGCCGTCTCCGACGTCTACGCCCCCGTCTCGGGCACCGTCGTCGAGGTCAACGAGAAGCTCCAGGACTCGCCCGAGCTGGTCAACAAAGACCCGTACGGCGAGGGCTGGATGTGCGTCATCGAAGCCTCGGATCCCGGGGAGTTCGCGCTGCTCTTGAGCGCGGCGGACTACAGGGCCCTCATCGGCGAGAACGGGGGTTGAAGGGCGCATGGACTATGTGCCCATGACGGACGCCGAGCGCCGGGAGATGCTGGCGCGAATCGGCGTCAAGAGCGTGGAGGACCTCTTCGAGGACATCCCGGAACAGGTACGCCTGCGCCGCCCCCTCAATCTGCCCCCTCCCATGAGCGAAGCCGAACTCCTCGCCCACATGCGCTCGCTTGCCGCACGCAACGCCGACCTCGACCGTTATACCTCTTTCTTGGGCGCCGGGGCATACGACCACCTGATCCCGTCGGTCGTGAGGCACGTGCTTTCGCGCTCGGAGTTCTACACCGCCTACACCCCGTACCAGGCCGAGGTGAGCCAGGGCGTCCTGCAGACCATCTTCGAGTACCAGACCCTGGTTTGCCAGCTGACGGGGCTGGACGCGGCCAACGCCTCCATGTACGACGGGGCATCGGCGGCCGCCGAAGCGGCCCTCATGGCGGTGGGTGCCACGGGGCGCCGGCGGGTCGCGGTCTCGGCCGCGGTGCACCCCGAGTACCGCCGGGTCATGGCCACCTACCTGGGTAACCAGGACGTGGCGCTCGACACGGTGCCGTGGCGCATGGGCGTCACCAACCTGGACGCCCTGCAGCAGGCCGCAGGCACAGACTTGGCCGCCGTGGTGGTACAGAACCCCAACTTCTTCGGATCCATTGAGGAGATGCAGGCCGCCTCGGAGATCGCGCACCGGGCGGGGGCGCTGTTCGTGGCGGTTGTGGACCCCATTTCCCTGGGAATCCTCGCGCCACCCGGCGAGTACGGCGCCGACATTGCGGTGGGCGAAGGGCAGGGTCTGGGCAACGCCATCGGCTTTGGCGGGCCGTACCTCGGCTTCTTTGCCGCCAGGCGGGACCTCATCCGCCGCATGCCCGGCCGCATTGCCGGCGTGACCCGGGACGTGGACGGGCGGCGGGGGTTCGTCCTGACGCTGCAGACCCGGGAGCAGCACATCCGGCGGGAGCGCGCCACCTCCAACATCTGCACCAACCAGGCGCTCAACGCGCTGGCCGCCACGGCATACCTCGCCATGATCGGGCGCCAGGGCATCCGCCGGGTGGGGGAGCTGTGCGTTCAAAGGTCGCACTACGCCTACGAGGCGCTCACCGGCATCCCGGGCATCCGGCCCATGTGGGATGCGCCGTTCTTCAAGGAGTTCGTCGTGGAGATGGACGGGGAGATCCCCGAGATATTGACCCGGCTCTGGCAGGAATACAGCATCATCGGTGGGCTGCCGCTGGGCAACTTCTACGAGGGCCTGGAGCGGGGCGTGCTCTGGTGCGTCACCGAGGCCCGCACCCGTGAAGATATCGACCGGCTGGCTGGCGTGCTGCGCCAGCTTGCCTGAGACGGGGAAGGGTGTGTGGGGTTTTCATGGGCGATGGCATCGGGGCGGGTCGGGCGACCGAAAACGTGCCGGCGACGGAACAGCCGGACCCGCCGCTTCTGTTCGAGCGGGGCGCTCCCGGGCGGGTGGCGTATCAGTTCCCCGAGCTGGACGTGCCCGCAAGGCCCCTGGAGCAGCTCATCCCGGCCGCGGCGCTTCGGAAGGAGCCGGCGCCCCTTCCTGAACTTTCGGAAATCGAAGTGGTGCGCCACTTCACGCAGGCCTCCAGGCGTAACCACGCGGTGGACGTGGACTTCTACCCGCTTGGCTCATGCACGATGAAGTACAACCCCAAGGTGAACGAGGAGGCGGCCCAGCTTCCCGGCTTTGCCCGCATCCACCCCTACCAGCCCGAGGAGAGCGTGCAGGGCGCTCTGGAGCTGATGTACCGTTTGGAGCGGTACCTGTGCGAGATCGCCGGGCTGGCGAGGGCGACGCTGCAGCCGGCCGCCGGGGCGCACGGGGAGCTGACGGGGCTGTTGCTCATCAAGGCGTACCACAAGGACCGAGGCCAGCACGAACAGCGCCGGGAGATCATCGTTCCCGACTCGGCCCACGGCACCAACCCGGCCAGCGTCACCATGAGCGGCTACCGGATGGTGCAGGTGCCCACGGACGCCCGGGGCGGGGTGGACGTCAAAGCGCTGCGCAAGGCCGTCGGGCCGCAGACGGCAGGCCTGATGCTGACCAACCCCAACACGCTCGGGCTGTTTGATGAGAACATTCTGGGAATTGCGCGCATCGTCCACGACGCCGGCGGTCTTTTGTACTACGACGGCGCCAACGCCAACGCCATCCTGGGCATCTCCCGGCCCGGCGACATGGGCTTCGACATCGTCCACTTCAACCTGCACAAGACCTTCTCCACCCCCCACGGCGGCGGCGGCCCGGGTTCCGGCCCCATCGCCGTCCGGGAGTCCATCGTGCCGTACCTGCCGGTGCCGCTGGTGGAGTTCGACGGGGAACGGTACCGCCTCAACTACGAACTGCCCAAGAGCATCGGCAGGGTTCGAAGCTTCTACGGCAACTTCGGGGTGCTGGTGCGGGCGTACGCTTACATCCGCGCCCTTGGGCCGCAGGGCCTCCGCCGCGTGAGCGAGGCGGCCGTGCTCAACGCCAATTACCTGATGCGCCTTCTGGCCGAGGACTACCACCTGCCCTACGACCGGCACTGCAAGCACGAGTTCGTCCTGTCGGCGGTCAGGCAGAAGCGCCACGGGGTCAGGGCGGGCGATATCGCCAAGCGCATCCTCGACTTCGGGATGCACGCCCCGACGGTCTACTTCCCGCTCATCGTGGAAGAGGCGCTGATGATCGAGCCGACCGAGACGGAGACGAAGGGGACGCTGGACCGCTTCGCCGCGGTCATGAAGCAGATCGCACGGGAGGCAGAAAGCGACCCCGAGCGGGTCACGAGCGCGCCGCACCGCACGCCGGTACGCCGGCTCGACGAGGTCACGGCGGCGCGCAACCCGGTCGTCTGCTTTACGCCGGGGGCGTAAAGGCGGCGTGACGGAGCGGTGGCGGCTGATCATTGATCCGCCGGACGGTGCCGCCTGGAACATGGCCGTCGATGAGGCCCTCCTGAGGGCGGCCGAACGCGGCACGTCGGAGCCGGTGCTGCGCCTCTACCGATGGGAGCCGGCGGCCGTGTCGCTGGGGTACTTCCAGGAGTGGGGCCGGGCGGTGAACGAGGCGGCCTGCCGCGAGGCGGGCATCGACATCGTCCGCCGCCCGACGGGCGGGCGGGCCGTCTTTCACCACCGAGAGGTCACGTACAGCGTCGTGCTGCCACCGGGCCACCCCATGGGAGGCCAGACGGTCATGGAGGGATACCGGCGGATCAGCGAGGCGCTGCAAGCGGGGCTCGCCCGGCTCGGCATCGCGGCCGTTCTCGCCCGGCCGGCCGCGTCGCCGGCGGGGGAGGGCAGGGAGGCTCTGGCCGGCGCCTGTTTCGACTCCGCCTCCCGCTACGAACTCGAGTGGAACGGACGCAAGGTCGTCGGCAGCGCCCAGCTTCGCCGGGCATCCGGGGCCGTCTTGCAGCACGGCAGCATCCCACTTGAGTTCGACGCCGAACTCACCGCCCGGGTGCTTGCGCCCGGAGGCCGGGGGGCGCGGTTCCTCGCGCTGATCCTCGCAGAACGGGCAGGCTCGCTCAGCCAGGCGCTGGGGCGCCCCGTGGAGTTCGACGAAGCGGCCCCGGCCATCGCCGAAGGCTTTGCAGCCGCCGCCGGGGTCGTGTGGGACAGGGGCTTTCTCACCGAAGAGGAACGGAGGGTGGCCTCGCAGCTTGCCGCCAGCCGCTATGCCACCGACGAGTGGAACCGCATCCGGCCGGCAGGGCGCACCGATAGGGGAGAGGCCGGCCGGGGCGGTGGGTAAGATCGGGTACCTGGGGCCGGAGGGCAGCTTCAGCCACGAGGCGGCCTCCCGGTGGGCCGGGCGCCAGGGCGGAGGGGCCGTGCTCGAAGCGTTCGGCGACCTGCCATCTCTCTTTTCTGCCGCGGAGCGCGGTTCGGTTGCCCAGGCCGTCTGCCCCCTCGAAAACTCGCTGGAAGGCTCGGTCACCCTCTCGCTCGACCTGTGGCTGCACGAGAGCACGCTGGTTCAGGTGGGCGAGATCGTCCTGGAGGTGCGCCAGTGGTTGCTGGCTCGCCCGGGGGTGCAACTGCACCAGATCGAGCGGCTCCTCTCCCATCCGCAGGCGCTGGCGCAGTGCCGCCGGACGCTGCGTTCGCTCCTGCCCGGCGCGGCCATCGAGCACGCCCCGAGTACGGCAGAGGCCGCGCGCCGGGTAGCCGCCTCCGACCGGCCGTGGGCGGCCGTGGCCAGTGGGGAAGCGGCGGCGCGATACGGCCTGGCCGTAGCGTTCGGGCCGGTGCAGGACGGTGACCCTAACGCCACCCGCTTCGGGGTGCTGGCGCGAGGCTGGCCCCAGCCGACGGGCCATGACCGCACCAGCCTCGTGGTGGGAAGCCTGAGCGACCGGCCAGGGCTTTTGCGGGACCTGCTGGCGGAGTTCGCAGACCGGGGGATCAACCTGAGCCGCATCGAGTCGCGCCCCTCGCGCGAGGGGATGGGGCGCTACCTCTTCCTGATCGACCTGGAGGGCCACGCCTCGGAGCCGCCCGTAGCCGCCGCGCTGGCCGCGGTCCGGCGCCACGTCGGGTACTTCAGGCTGCTGGGTTCGTATCCTCGGGACCCCGGCGCGGCCAGCCGAGCGGATCGGTGAGGGGCGGCCGCCTCCCGGCCTCATGGAGCGGCCGGACGGCTGCCCCGGGACATTGCCGGCAGGCAGGAGCCGTGGCTGCGGTACCGCCTGCGTGGGGCGCCTGCATGCGCTTCAAGAGCGCATAACGGCGCAACATGGCGCTGACCGCAGCCCGCCGCTGGATCTTCACCCCGAAGTTGTGACAGCTGTTGGCCGAGCACTCCCAGCAGCGGCCGCCCGCCAGCCGGTTCGCACAATCCCGGACGGTGCAGCTGCCCGGTTCGAGCGCCGGGCAGCCGGGGCAGAAGCCCCCGCGGTAGGCCGGGCAGGTGTCGCAGTAAATGCCGCAGCGGGAGACCACCGCTTGGTCAGGATGCGCCGGGAGCAAGCTTCCTCAGCAACGCCCAGTGAGCGACATGCGGGTCGAAAGCCAGGTCGAACACCGCGCCGTCCTGCGTCCGGACGCGGAAGTAAGTCCGCCCCTCCCCGGCGCGCGCCGGTGTCCCGAACCGCACCTCCCGCGGGCGCAGCGCGCCCCTCGCCCTCAAAGGCTGATCCTGCCAGCGCTTCAGCACGGCGGCCACGGTGAAGTCCCGGCCCTGCCAGCGGAACGTGCGCGGGATCGGCACCTGGCCTTCCACCGCCGGTGTCTCGACCTCCGTCATTTCAATGGGTTGCACGAACAACCATCACCTCGCTCGAGGGGCAGCCCGCCGTTTGCACACCTCTAACCTTGACGGCACGCGGGGCGTCCCGTATCGTGCACTACTGGTGGCTCCATTGTACTACATCCGGGAGACCAGGCCCCCGGGGACGGCGCCGTGAGCAGGGCGCCTGGCGAGGCGCGCGTCGCGCCGGCCGACCCGTTCGGGCAGCCCATCAACTTCGAACTGACCCTCGACGGAGGCCAGACCTTCCGGTGGTGGAGGCGCGAGCCGGGCGTGTTCGAGGGCCTGGCGGGGCCGTTCCCGGTGCGGCTGATCGTCGATCCGGCCCTGCCGCCGGGGGCTCTGCGGGTAAGCGGCGAACGGCCGGGTGAGAGCCCGTCACCCCTCCATGCGGCCCTTGTCAAGCTGCTTGACCTGCCCCGGGACTACGCCACCCTCCAGGGCCGGCTCGTTGCGCGCGATCCGGCCATCGCCCCCGCCGTCGAGGCGACCCGCGGGCTTCGCATCGCGAGGGTGCCGCCGTGGGAGGCCCTGCTCTCGTTCATCCTCTCGAGCCACACTCATATCCCGCGGATCAAGCGGATGCTCGCGCGCCTTTGCGACGAGCTGGGCGGCGCCGGCCCCGGCGGCCTTCCGGCGCCGGAAGCTCTCGCCGCCGCCGGAGAGCGCGAGCTTCGCCGCCTCGGGCTCGGGTACCGGGCCGCGTACGTCGCCCGAACCGCGCAGATGCTGGCCGCCGACCCGGGATACCTCGATGCGGGGCAAGCTCTTGCCACGCCGGACCTCATCGCCCACCTGATGCGCCTGCCCGGCGTCGGGGAGAAGGTGGCCAACTGCGTCGCCCTGTTCGGGTATGGCCGGTGGGACGCGTTTCCCATTGACCGGTGGGCCAGAAGGGCCGTGGAGCAGTTTTACTTCGGCGGAGAGCGGGTGGGTGCGGCGCGCCTGCGGACCT